>JAZUKT010000310.1:0-12400 GCA_045643445.1 Eubacteriales bacterium | reverse complement strand
CCGCCCGCAAGCTCGGACTGCGCCACGTCGTCGTGACCTGCGTCACCCGGGACGATCTCCCGGACGGCGGCGCCTCCGCGTTTTCGGCAACCATCCGCGCGATCCGCGAAAAGAATCCGGGAGCCGCCGTCGAAGTGCTCATCTCCGATCTCCGGGGCGATCTCCGTGCGCTCGACACGATCATGGCGGAGAAGCCGGACGTGCTCAACCACAATCTCGAGACCGTTCCCTCGCTCTATCCGACCGTTCGCCCGCAGGCCGATTACGCCCGCTCGCTCCGCGTCCTGGAGCAGGCGAAGGGCTACGGCACGTCCGTCACCAAAACCGGCATCATGCTCGGTCTCGGCGAAACGGACGACGAACTCACCGCACTCTTTCACGATGCGGCTGCCGTCGGCGTCGATATTCTCGTCATCAGCCAGTACCTCCGTCCGTCGCCTGATCACGCGCCGCTCATGCGCTACGTCACGCCGGAGGATTTCGAGCGGTACAAGCAGGAAGCGCTCGACGCAGGCATCCGCTACGTGATCAGCGCGCCGCCCGTCCGCAGTTCGTTCCTTGCCGCCGAGGCGCTCGACGAACTGAAGCATCAGGAGAAATCTTCATTATGATATACATTGACACCGCCTCGTCGGGCGCCTGTTACAACTTCGGCTGCGAGGTCTATTTCGCCCGCCATCCGCTTCCCGACGACGTCTTTCTGCTCTGGCGCACCGAGCCGACGCTCATGATCGGCAAGTATCAGAATGCGCTCGAGGAAATCGACGCCGCTTACGCACGGGAACACGGGATCACCGTCGTGCGGCGGCTGTCCGGCGGCGGAACGATCTACACCGACCGCGGCGGCTGGCAGTTCACGTTCATCACCCGCTCGCTCGGCGCGGAGATCGAATTCGCCCGTTTCGTCGATCCGATCGTCGAAGTACTCCGTTCGCTCGGGCTGGATGCGGCGGCGACCGGCCGGAACGACATCACCGTCGGCGGACGAAAAGTCAGCGGCAACGCGCAGTTCCGCCTCGGCGACGCCACCGTGCACCACGGTTCGCTGCTCTTCGACACCGATCTGACAGAGCTCGCGCGCGCCGCCACGCCGAAGCCGTACAAAATCACCTCAAAAGCCATTCGCTCCGTGCGCGACCGGGTGACGAATATCCGCGACGCGCTCCGGGAGGCCGGCCTGCCCGATCTGACGGCGGAGGCATTTCACGATCTGCTCGTCAGCCGGCTGTCCGATTCCGTCCGCACGCTCACCGGGGACGAAAAAGCCGCCATTGACGTGATCGCGCGGGAACAGTTCGCCGATCCGGCACTGCTCTGGAAGGCCGTCCCGCGGTTTGAACTCGAAAAAGTCATCCACACGTCCGGCGGCACGTTCGAGATCGGACTGACCGTGCGGCACGGCGTGATCGAATCCGCCCTGATCCGCGGCGACTTCTTCTCGTCGTCATCCGATCCGGCCGGGGAGAATCCGGGTGCGCTTCTCACGGGCGTTCCCTACGATCCGGCATCCGTCACCGACGCGCTCCGCCCGTTTGCCGACACGCTCTTTTCCGCCGACGCCGGGGAGATCGCCGCCGGGTTATTTGAATAAATCAAATGGAGGAACCTATGAAAACGGAATCCCTGACGGACTGCCGCCGAAAAATCGACGAGCTGGACGGCGAACTCGTGCGCCTCATGCTGGAACGCCTCGACGCCGCGGCTGAAATCGCCCGGATCAAGCAGGAAAACGGTCTGCCGATCCATGATCCCGCGCGGGAAGCGGAAAAGCTCGAGGCCGTCGCCCGTTTGGCCGGAGAAGAGCGCGCGCCGTATCTGAAAACGCTCTACGAAGCCGTTTTTGCCGTCACGAAAGCCTACGAAGCCGACGTACAGAAATGAAAAAAGGCCTGCCATCCGATTTTTCGGACAGCAGGTCTTATTTTTGTGGTATTGTCAGAGAAAACAAAAAGAGATGGGATTTTCATCACCATCTCTAAGCGGATTACGGGGCACGGACCCGCCACCTGAACCTTGGCAAGGTTGCGGTCTACCAAATGAGCTAAATCCGCATCCGGGCATCCACCGGGATACCCAATGCCTCCGGTCGGAATCGAACCAACGACACGGGAATTTTCAATCCCCTGCTCTACCAACTGAGCTACAGAGGCATACGACCTGGACGAGGCTCGAACTCGTGACCTCTAGCGTGACAGGCTAGCGCTCTAACCAACTGAGCTACCAGGCCATTGGAAACAACAGGGCTCGAACCTGTGACCCCCTGCTTGTAAGGCAGGTGCTCTCCCAACTGAGCTATGCTTCCATATATCAGAGGAATTTTTCCTGCCGACGAGTGATATTATAGCATAGCGGAATACCTTTGTCAAGGGCTTTTCAAAAAAAGTTTCGCATTTCACAGAGGATTTTGCCGAAGCCCGATCGCGGACGCCGACAAAAACCGCGCAGCGTTCTCCACCGCGCGGCTGTCAGCCTGATTCAGTTTCCGTTCACCCGCAGAAATTCGAGGAATTTGACGATATGCGCGTCCCAGAAGTCCCAGTTGTGCGTGCCCTCGTCCTCCTCATAAACATATCCGAACGGATTGCCCTCGAGCGACTCGAAGAAATCCCGCGTCTCGTGCGCCGACTCGAGCAGAAAATCGCTTTTGCCGATGGCGTGATAGATGCGCGGAACCGGCTTCCCTTCGGCGAGGATACGGCGTGCGCTGCCGAATCCGTCCTCGGGCGAGCCGTCGAGCGTTTTGCCGTCGTGGCAGAGGAAAAGCCACGGTCTCTCCGCCGACCACTCCGTCGCCCACGGATGGTTGAAGACGCCCGCGGACAGGCATCCGATGGCCGAATACTTTTCGGGGTTCGCCAGTCCGATCTTGAAAGCGCCCTCGCCGCCCATCGAGAGTCCCGCGACGTAGTTGTCCTCCCGCCGGGATGAAAGCGCGAACAGATCCCGGAGGATCATCGGCAGCTCCCGCGTGAGGTAGGTGTAGTACGCCTTCCCGTGCGTCATATCGGAATAGCACGACAGCTCCGCCGACGGCATCACCACGGCAAGATCGTCCGGCACGTACCGCTCGATCGACGTGCGCCGCGTCCAGATCGTATCGTCGTCGCTCATGCCGTGCAGCAGCCACAAGGTACGCCATCCGTTCACCGGCGGTTTTCCTTCCGGCAGGATCATCGTCACACCGACGTGCGTGTCCAGCATCCGCGAGCGGAGTTCAAAAGTACAGAATGCCATGGTCACACCTCCCTCTCGCGCGTTTCGTCAAGCCAGTCGAAGAACGACGGCATTTCCAGATCCCAGTAGGCGAAATCGTGCGCCGCGTCGCCTTCCGAATAGGTCACGTCCCAGCCGTTCGCACGAAGCGCGTCCCGCATTTCAAGATTGGCGGGATACAGCGTGTCCCGCGTGCCGCAGCACTGGAACAGCCGCACCTTGTCCGTCTCCTCTTTCCGCTTCACGACCTGCGCGAGCAGATCACTCTCGCTGCCCCGGCATTCGTCAAGCGTACCGTATATATTATAGAAGAGATTGTGCTTCATTTCGGGGTCGCCTTCGTTGTGAAGGTGCTCCATGTTCTCAAAAGCTCCGGCGAAAAGTCCCGCGCCGAGATACAAGTCCGGCCGGTTCAGCGCACATTTGAGCGCCCCGTAGCCGCCCATCGACATCCCGGCAATGAAGGTGTCGCGCCGCCCCGTCTTCAGCTTCGGGAAGAAATTCCGGCAGATCTCCGGCAGTTCCTCCGTGATGTAGGTGAAATACCGAAAGCCGTATTTCTCGTCCGTGTACCACGCGAGCGAGCCCTCCGGCATGAATACCGCCACATTGTGCCCGTTCGCATAGCGGTCGATGTTCGTCCAGCGCAGCACGGCCGAGTAGCCGTTGCCCATCCCGTGCAGGAAATAGAGCCCGCCGAATCCATCGAGGGCAGCCACCTTTTCTTCATTCATATCGCGTTCGTTCGCCCGTTCCGGCAGAAGCACCTTCATGCGCGTCTCCATGCCGAGCACGTCCGAGTGAAAATGTACGTCCAGCAAATCCATATCGTCACTCCCGTTTCGTATTCGGCTTTATTATAGCACCGTCGTCCGTTCGCGTCAAGCGGCGGTTCGCGGGCGTTTTTTCGTTTTCGCCCTTGATTTCACCGGCGTTTTCCGCTATAATAAAGAAAAAGAATCCCCCGCAAGAAAGGCACGGACAGCACAATGGAAAAAGTATATCTTTTTGACGGCACGCCCGAATCGCTCGCAAACTGGAGACACCGCGACGGCTCGCCTGCCAGATGGACGGTCGAAGACGGCATCCTTCACGTCGGCATCGGCACGGACGACATCGTATCGGTCGAGAAATTCGGCGACGCGCATATCCACCTCGAATGGCAGGAGCCCGATATGCCCACCGCCAAAGGGCAGGACAAGGGCAACAGCGGCGTATACGTCCACGGCTGCTACGAGCTTCAGGTGCTCGACTCCTACGGCATCGCGGAACCGGCGCTCGACGACTGCGGTGCGATCTACAAGATGTACAAGCCGCTCGTCAATGCGTGCAAACCGGCGCTCGAATGGCAGACGTACGATATTTACATCCGCGCGCCGCGTTTCGAGGACGGCAAAATCACCTCGTTCGCCTCGATGACCGTTTTCCAGAACGGCGTCTGCATCCAGAACAATATCGAGCTCTACCGCAATACGCCCGGCTCCATCACGCCCGATCCCGTCGCAGAGGGGCCGATCATCCTGCAGGATCACGACTGCCCCGTCTCGTTCCGCAACGTGTGGTTCGAGCGGCTCTGATTTATCCGACAAATCCCGATGGGCGCTGTCCGGCGGCGGGCGGCGTCCTTTTTGTCGGCGGATTGGGAGAGATTTTTCAGAAAAACGCTTGACAACGCCGCCGCGCCGTGCTATAATACCATCGTCAGCGAAAAACGCATTGACTGTGGCCTGGTAGCTCAGTTGGTTAGAGCGCTAGCCTGTCACGCTAGAGGTCACGAGTTCGAGCCTCGTCCAGGTCGTATGCGGATTTAGCTCATTTGGTAGAGCGCAACCTTGCCAAGGTTGAGGTGGCGGGTCCGAGCCCCGTAATCCGCTTAGAGATGGTGATGAAAGTCCCATCTCTTTTTGTTTGTCAAGCCGAAACGAAAGAAATCAAAAAAATTCCGAAACGGGGTTGACAAACCGGGGCGGTTGTGATATACTATCATGGCAATCGGGGTGTGGCTCAGTCCGGTAGAGTGCTTGGTTCGGGACCAAGAGGCCGCTGGTTCAAATCCAGTCACTCCGATAACAAAAAACAGCCGATTTTATGTACAATATACACAAAAATGTACAACAAATCGGCTGTTTTGTTTGATTTTAACGAAAATACAGGCGATACGAATTTATGAAAAAAGAGTTTGTATCAACTATTGGCACTAAAAAGCACTATAAAATACAATCATGCAACACGAAAATGCAACACAAAAAAGGCCATCGAAACGAATCGACGGCCTTTTGTTTACTTATTTTCTTCTTCACCCTGTGTTTCAGGATATGCGTGAGCAACGTCAATAGCCGCCTCGCCAACGATATATGCAACAACAGAAACGGTAGACGTAACAAGTCCGGCGATCTGCGCATATTCGCTCGCGTCGATTCCAAACGTTGCGGCCAAACCGACAACCACACCGACGACAGCCGCACGGCACAGTCCCACGAACCGCGGCTCTCACTTTCCGTACAGCGGAACAGTGTCTGCTTCAAATCCGCCCCAAAGGGATACCAAACGGTATCCTTTTTTTGTTTTCCGGCACAATCGGCACGTCACCGTTTGATTGACAACCGTTTCCGGCTGTGCTATAATGGCTCAAAGTCACAGGACATCACGAAAGGAACCGGCACCATGAATCATTTATCTTCCGACTGGGCATCCGACAGACCCGGTGTATATGAAGGCGGGATCGACGGCGTTGATTTTGTGCTGAACGTCGCCGCCGGACACGATATCGAGATTTTACAACTGTCCGATCCGCAAGTCTGCTCCCCCGACAAGGCCCGCAATCCGACGCGCGTCTGGCAGCTCACCGACGCCTATTACCGGGACGGCGTGTTCGGCTTCGAGGAAAAAGTCGGCGGCTACATCCGTCAGCTGCTCGAAAACTGCACACCCGATCTGATCGTGCTGGCAGGCGACATCGTCTACGGCGAAACCGACGACAGCGGTGAGGATCTGCTCGCCTTCATCGACTTCATGGATTCCTTCAAAATCCCGTGGGCGGCTTGCTGGGGCAATCACGACAACGAGTCCGCAAAAGGCGTGCGCTGGCAGTGCGAACAGCTCATGAAATCCGAATACGGCGTCTTCAAGCCCGGCTCCGTGACCGGCCACTCCAACTACAACATCGTGCTCCGCCAGAACGGCGAGATCCGGTACACGCTGTTCTTCGTAGACACAAACGGCTGCATGAAGCTCGGCTGTCCGGGCGAAGGCGTTCAGCCGGAAAACGTGGACTACGACCTGCTTCCCCGTGCCTACGGCATCTTCCCCGATCAGATCGAGTGGTTCCGGGACGCCAACGCGAAGATCCGCGCGCTCGCCGGACGGGATGTGCCGAATCTGGTCTTTCAGCACGTCAATCCGGCTGCGGTGTGTGCCGCGCTTGAGTCAAAATATCCGGCCGAGGCTGCCGCACGTACGCCCGTACACGGAAAAGGCGAAGATTTCGGCACCCTGACAAGAGGCTGGGGTCAGGTACTTGACGTAGACAATGCTTTCTTTGACGCCTGCCGCGCAAACAACACGACCGGCATCTTTTTCGGGCATGAGCACACCAACGATCTGAGTATCGTATGGAACGGCATCCGTCTGACGTTCGGCTCGAAGACCGGTACGCACAATTCCTACATTCCCGAAATGCTCGGCGGCACGCTGGCCTTCCTCGGTGAAAAGACGAACGAGCTGACCGTCCGACACATCAAGAACGTCGATCTCCCGCCGCTTGACGAACGGGAATGATCTCTCATAAAGGGCTTCTTCGGGAGTCCTTTTTCCTCCTCCGGCGAAAAAATAGTGATTCCGCCAAAAAATTCCGCCTAACCCCTTGACTTTCACCCTGCGTCAAATGCTATACTGCCTCACGAAAGGAGGAAACACCCATGAAAATGAAAGAAATCTGCGCGTCGACCGGCCTGACCGACCGCGCCATCCGGCTGTACATTTCCGAAGGACTCGTCATGCCGCACACGGAAACCGGCTATTCCGGCCGCAGCAGCATCGAGTTTTCAGACGCCGATCTTTCTCTGCTCACGGATATCGCCACGCTGCGCCGCGTCGGTTTTTCCATCGCGGACATCCGTACCATGCAGAACGACCCCGGCGTGATCCCGGAAACCGTGCGTCGGTATCGGGATTCACTCGCCGCAGAGATCGCCGAAAAACAGAAAACAGCCGCGCTGATCGCTGCCGTTGAGGAGGACGGCATCCCGAATGATTTCGGCTCCCTTGCCGCGGCTCTTGCGGAATCCGCCCGTCAGCGCGAGCTCCCGAAGGAGGACAATCGTATGACATCCAAAGAAAAACGCAGACACTTCACCCGCCGGCTGCTCCTGCCGCTCGCCGCTCTGTGCGTGACGCTCGTCGGCTGCTTCAGCGTCTTCCGCCTCATGATCCAGACGATCCTGTACGGAAACGGCCCCGGCATCCACATTCTGACGGGCGGCGGATACCGTTTCGAGAACTCGTTCACGCCGGAATGGGGCGTCAAATGCCTTGCGTTCCTGCCGGCAGCCGTTCTGATGCTCGCCGCGCTCGTATTCGAGATCCTGTACATCGCGCACGCCCAGAAACGCGCGTATCTGTGGTGCGCCGCCGCTGCCTCGCTCCTTGCTCCGATCGCGCTTCTGCTCTTTCAGGTGCTCGGCTACAACGGTGGCCTCATTTTCGAGACGTTTCTGTTCCTGCACTTCCGCTTCGACTACGGGATGCACCTTGTAAACTGGAATACCAAGCTATTCTATTTGCTGATCGGCCGGTTCTTCCTCGAAGCGTTCATCCTGCTCGTCGCCGCCCTCATCGTCATGAAGATCGCCGACAAACGGGACGCCGCCGAGGAAACGTCCGACCCGTTCTTCACCGACGGCATTACCCTCTGATCTCCTCCGAATTCCCGACACAAAAACACCCCGGAAGGTCGTCCGCTCCGACGTCTTCCGGGGTACTTTACTGTTGGTTCAGATGCGTCACACGCGCTCCGTCACGCGGACGGTGCAGCCTTCAAATCCGACCGGCACCGGCTTGCCGTAGGTGTTCGCCATGCTCCCGGTGACGCGGACCGCGACCGAATTCTCGCCCTCCGTCAAGTACGGCGTGATGTCGAGCGCATACGGCCGGAACAGAAGCCGACCGACCGGCTGACCGTTCACCTCCACGTCGGCGAGATCGTGCAGCGCCGTAAAGCGAAGCTCCGCTCTGCGGTTTTCGGCCGGGTGATAGCCGAACGTCATCCGCCCTTCCGCGAGCGAAACGATCTCGGAAAGCCGCCACGTTTCCTCATCCTTTTTGAGCTGCACCAGCGCGTCCGGGTTCATTCCGATCACGCAGGCGGCATGGCCCGGCACCGTCACGGCATACGCAAAGCCTTCGTCGCACATTTGGGCTTCGAGCGGAGCGGTTTTCCCCGTAAACGGATCGAACAGCGCCGCCGCATGGCCGAGATCGGTCACCAGCCGCCCCGTGATCTCGTCGAGGCCTTCGTTGATGAGCACAAAGAACGGGCATCCGCTCTTCGTGTAATGGAGGAATCGGAGCGCACCGTGCGTTTCGCCGTCAAAATACGACGTCCGGCGCACGTTTTTCTTCAGAAATCCGATAAAATCGGAGCCGCGGTACATACTGCCGCCTTCCGTAACGAATTGTCCGATCTTCTTCACGATTTCCGTGTTCAGCCGCAGCCTGCCGTCCACCAGCAGCGTGTCGTAGGCATAGCGGTCGATGCGGACGGTACCGTCGTGGATGTGCGCTTTCCCCATGAAATCCTCAAGGGAAAGGTAGTTGAACGTATGCCCCTCTTCATAAAGCGCCTTGACGGGTCTGACCGGCGTATGGGCGCCCGAGCAGAGAACCGCCGCCGACGGATTGTTCGTTCCGGTTGCGCCGAGCCACGACATCCGCTTGACGTACCCGGCGATCGACTTGTAATCATCCCACCAGATGCTGTTCGGACCGACGTCCGGCGGGCGCTCGTTCGACTGCAGCGGCGTGCGGAGCGAATAGTAAAAGGCGTGCGGGAGCACCATGCTGCATCCGCGTGCGAAGAGAAAATTGAGATACCACATCATGTCGTCGGGCGTGAAGTTCCACGGATTCCCACGTTCGCCGCACCCGCCGAATACTTCCGTCAGACTGCGGGACTGCCCCATGTGCCGCGCCGTATCGGACGCCGCCTTCACGAGAGCGGAATCGGGAGACGTCAGCTCGTTCCCCGGCTCCACCATCCGCTTGCAGAGTCCCGCGCCCGGAATATCGAGACAGCGCAGCGCGGGCGTATAGGCGGCCTGTTCCGGGTGTCCGAGCAGCGCGATCCCGTGCTTCCGGCACCAGTCGCCGATCTGACCGAAATACGCCGCACACAGCCGCTTCTCACACGCCGACTGATACTTCACCTGCGCTTCGCGGGAACGCTTCTCCTCCTTCGCCGGGAAAAGCAGATAACCGAGGTCGGTCATGTCGCCGCCCTCTTCAAAGAAATCTTCAATGAGATCGTACGTCCACGGAACGCCCGCGAACTGCGCATTCCGCCCGGTCAGGCTCGGCGCGTCGGTGAAGAATCCGATCACGGTCTGGCCGAAATATTCGTGCAGATGCCGGTAATACGCCTCGTGCGTATGCCGGATAAAGGACGCGACGGCAGCGGGGTTCAGCAGATCTGCCGCCATCGGCGCGTTCGGTTCGCCGTCGTCTTCGTCAGGCGCGATGCCGCGGATCGTCCCGCCGGTATAACCGAGCAGCAGATCGAATCCGACGTATCCTGCCCGCTCGTCCGTCGCCACGTCAAGCGCCCGTCCGTCCTCATCAAGCAAAAGATACAGCCGGTACAAGAGTTCTTCGCCGTCCGGGATCGCCTCGCCGATCGGTTTGGCATACAGACAGCGCGCCGCGAACCGGGGTTCTTCCCGGACGACCTCGCCGTGCGCCGAGCCGGACGGATACATCGCCTCGTCGTACAGGATCACGTTCATCCGCCGCTTCTGAGCAGCCTCGACGACTGCCGTCAGCAGCTCGAAATATTCTTCCGACAGATAGTCCGGCTGCATACCCATGCGCGGATGCACCACGAAGCCGTCAATGCCGTGCTTATGAAAATCGTCGAGCTGCCGGATCAGTTCGTCCTTATCAAGCGTATCGTTCCAGAACCAGAACGGCATCGGCGAATAAGACGCCCCCGGATTCTTCCAGATGTCACAGAGAATATCGTACATAACGGACCCCCGTCAAAATACAGATTAAGATGTTCTTATTATAGCAAAGACCGCCCGGGATTGCAAGAGCCCCGCGTGAATCGCACGGCTTTTCGTGAGCCTGGTTTTCTCCGTCTCTCCCCCATCCGTAAAATGATTTCCGTGCTTTTTTCAAAAGCCCGCGTTCACCCGTTCCCCTTGCAATTTCCCGGCCGATGTGCTATACTGATTCCAATCTCAATTGAGCACAGGAGCGCGTCATGACCCATCTGACCAATCTTGACATCACCCGCGTGATCGGCGAAGCCGTCGCGGCAGGCCGGCATTCGGCGCGGATCACCGGCGAGTACGAAATCTCCGACACCGTGATCCTTCCGTCGGACTTCACGCTCATCCTCGAAGACTGCTGTCTCCGCCTTGCGGACGGCGTTATGGTACAGATTTTCCGCAACGCGGGCGCAAAGCCGGGCGAAGCAAAATCCGCCGCCGACCGCGATCACGACATCCGCCTCATCGGCATCGGACGCGCCATTCTCGACGGCGGCGAATACAACGACCTCTCGGAAAAAACCAGCGGTCAGGACGGCCGCCCGCACATTTCGCAGAACAATATGCTGCTTTTCTCGAACGTCACGCGCTTCGAGATCAGTCATATTCAGGTACGCCGCCAGCGCTGGTGGGCACTCAACCTCCTCTTCTGCGACAACGGCACGATCCGTGATATTGATTTCTGCGCGGACGACACGATCATCGACGACGACGGAAACCGCGTCCACGGGCTCTATCAGGGCTGCTACCGCAAGATCGTCGTCAAAAATGCCGATGGCGTTCATCTGAATGCCGGCTGTCACGACGTCCTCGTCGAAAACATCACGGGCTTCTGCGAAGACGACGTCGTCGCCCTGACGAACCTGGAAGGCGATCTGGACGGTCTGTACGGCGTGGACGGCCTCCCGCGCGATATGTACAATATCGTCATCCGCAACATCCGCGCCTGCTCGCTCTGTGCCATCATCCGTCTGCTGAATCAGTCCGGCGCGCGGCTCTACAACATCCTCATCGACGGCGTGTTCGATTCGTCGCTTGCTTCGGAGCACGTCGACCGCGGCAACTACGGCATCCAGATCGGCGACACGCACCTATACGGCGACCGTCAGCCCGACGAGGACAACCTCGCCGACGTCATGATCCGCAACGCATATCTGCGCACGCTGCACGGCGTCACCTTTGCCGGCGGCATGAAGAACGTCGTCACCGAGAACGTGGGCGCCTTCGCCGACGACTGCATCCTTTTCGATGACCGCCGCACCGCGGAACAGTAATTGTATCGGAGGATCGACATGACGACACTTGAAATGTGGAAAGAAACGCCCGGACTCTGCGAAGAGATCCCGGTGCTTGAATATTATCCGGCAGCCGAAAAAAAGACCGCGGCGACCGTCGTGATCTTCCCCGGCGGCGGATACTGCGGACGCGCGGATCACGAGGGTAAAGGCTACGCGGAATTTCTCAACTCGATCGGCATGGACGCCTTCGTCTGCGAATACCGCGTGGAGCCGCACCGCTTCCCGCTCGAATTGCTCGACGCACGCCGCGCCATCCGTTTTGTCCGCGCGCACGCCGATGAATACGGGATCGATCCCGACCGCGTCGCCGCTATGGGCTCGTCCGCAGGCGGTCACCTTTCCGCCCTCGTCGCAAATTACACCGACCCGATCGACTTCGAGGACATCGACGAGATCGACCGGTATCCGGCTGTCCCGGACGCGACGATCCTCTGCTACTCCGTGCTGCACGGACCGGACGATCAGATCGACGTCATCCGCGAATGCTACGTAAGTCTGCTCGGTGAGAGGACGGACTTCGACCACTTCGCCCCGGATCTGCTCGTTTCGGATGACACGCCGCCCGCGTTTATCTGGCACACCGCCGCTGACCCCATCAGCGTCATCAACAGCTATCAGTACGCG
>JAZUKT010000309.1:0-12079 GCA_045643445.1 Eubacteriales bacterium | reverse complement strand
ATTCCGGCACGCGCTCCATTTCTCATACGCTCACCGCAAGCGGCGTCTTCATGGGCGAACCGCTCAACGTATCGGGTGACCTGATTCCGCCGGAAAAAATGTACGAGGCGTGCCGTCTGTTCGGCGAATACGTCAAATACGACGGAAACAATCACTGGGATTTCACCCGCGTCAACACCTGTCCGATCCCGCAGGAATTCAAGACGCTTATCGAAGAATATCTGCACAGCGTACTCACGTCAAGCGCCGAAAACAAGGGTTGGAAGATTCCCGAAACTACGCTCGTCTATCCGTGGATCGCCCGGCTGTTCCCGGAGATCCGTTATATCTTCTGGGTACGCGATCCGCGCGACTGCATCCTCGGCGATCACGTCACGGACGATTTGAACGATTTCAATATCCAATATGACAAAACGGACGACGCCCGTCACAATCGCGCCATGAGCTGGTTCTATCAGCGCGAGATCGTACGGTCCGTCCCGGAACCGAAATATTCACTCAGCGTCCGCTTTGAGGACATGGTTTTCGATCAGGACAATACCATCGCACGCGTCTCCGACTTTCTCGGGATTCCGATCGCCAAAATTCCGATGCGACCCGATTCTGTCGGTCGGTACAAAACGGACACCGGCGTGCATATGTTCGATTGTTTTGAATCGGATATGCGCGCGCTCGGCTACGAATTATAAACCAATACAGTCAAAAAAACGCACAGAGTTCACAGACTTTGTGCGTTTTCTTATATTTACGTAAAAATCAGTCATTATCGACTTTATCAAAGAGATTGGTCGCAAACAGAGCGCGGCTCAATACCGGGCAGACAATAATATTTAAGAGCACTTCAAAAATAAAGTTGATCCCGACTAATCCGACAAAGACGAATGCGATCAGACCGGCCGATGCTGACGCACCGAACGTCGGATCGAGCATGAGATCTTTTCCGTAGATCAGGAACATCGCGAGACAGAAGATACCTGTGTTGACGACCGGGCAGACAACAGCGGGCAGAAGCGTGTTGATCGTCGGATGCTTCGAACGCGCCCGCAGGAACCGATAAGCGATTCCGGCCAGCAGTCCGGCAGCCGCCGTTTTGATCATGCAAAGGAATGCCGTGACGATCGGATGGCTGGTCATCAGAAAAATATAAAACGGATCGCCGGACGTGAAGACCTGGATAAAGGTAAGGATACCGGAAAAGAGGCCGACAAAGAAACCGGCCCACGGACCGATGAAAATACCGGCAATCACGATCGGAACAAGCGTGAACGAAAGCGTAACGACGCCGATGCGGATATTGGCGAAGAACAGCTGCAGCACAGCGACAATCGCACAGAAAAGCGCGATCTGTACCATTGTCAGCGTTTTCTCATGAGATGATTTCGTTTTCATAACGACCTCCTTATCAGATGTGGCCATTTCGGCTCAAATTCGGCTTCCCTAAATTATACAAAATTTGCATTTTGTATAATTTGATGTATCGAAATCCGGGTGGATAAAATCAGTGTGCCCTGCAACCGGATAACCGTTTCATCCTCTTTTCTCCATTATAACAAGCATCCCATGCCTTGTCAATATTGAAGAATGCCAAACCGACTTTCTTTTCACGGCTTTTCTTTCAGCGATTTGACGCAAACCGATACGCAATTTACCTATTCCTTGAATCGACTGACGCAAATTGTCCGAATCTGACGATCATTCAAGGCTTTTGAAATAATACAAAGAATTTGCGAAAATTTCTACGCAGCACGAGCGGCATATGTTGTATGGCAGTGACACAGTCTCCCCTTTTCCTTTGATGGATATGTGCTTTTCTGTCTGCATTATGCGGTGCCATTCCTTCATTTAATTATTTAACTGCATTTAGTTAATAATCGGTGAAAAAGTTATGATACCATGGAGGAACATCACTCACGAAAGGACGGAACGTGATGAAATCCACTCCAAACACAAACACAATGGAAGAAACCATCGAAACCTGCACAGCCGAGGTCGAAAACATACGATTGACCTATACACTGTTTACATCCCCGGCAGAATACGACGGAAGAAAATGCTATTCCCTGAACGTGACAGCCGAAACGGACGACGAAATCACGTCTTCTACGGCGCACGACATCACCAGACGCCGGAAAGACGCAATTCATTATTTCCGTTTGATCACACGCGGACTGGTAACCCCCTGCACGCTCTTCGACGTTCTCGAAGATAATTTATAAAATTCATAACAATTATAGTGAAAAATCGTCTGATCTGTGATAAAATGGTTCCATAGAAATTTAACGGGAGTGGGGCGATCATATGGAGCACGTCAGTCTGCATCCGATCACGGTTTTATTTCTGACGTTTTTCCTCACATCGTGCGTTTTCGCCTTCTGCCCTCTGTCAGTTAAAGCAGCTGCTGCCGTTCTTGCTCTCGTTGTCCTGATCGTTCTATTGATCCTGCATCTGCGGCGAAAGACAAACGATGACAACATACACTTACATAGGCGATGCATTCTGATGGCAGCCGCGGCGCTTCTTCTGTCGGCCTGTTATTCATATATCTGTCTCGACTGTTACGCCGCGCGATTTGAATCGTACGACGGACTGACGGACGAGATGACCGTTCAAGTAACCGAATGCGAGTACTCACTTCCCTATGCCTCCGCCTATACGGCTGTGGTGCGGTCGGCCGGACAACTGCCGCGCGGAACGAAGATCCGATTGATACTGAATACGGGCGCGGTGGAAGAAGGTACGATCCTGTCCGGCGAAGCAGAACTGCATTCGCTTACTTCCGTAAGTACAGCGAATTACGATGCCCGCCGCACTTATCTGCCGAAGCGCATTATGCTCGAAGCCGAAGACGTATCGCTGTCTGTCACCGACTACGAGCCGGTTCGCGGGATCGGCGCCTTTTTCCGCCGCATCAACGCGCGGCTCACCGCATGGATCACGGCGCATACCGATTCGGAATCCGGCGGACTGGCTGCGGCTTTTCTCCTTGGCAACCGTCAGAGTCTGAGCGATGCGGCCAAGCGCGATTTCCGGCGGATCGGTATCTCGCATCTGTTAGTCATCAGCGGTACGCACTTTGCGGTCATACTCGGAATATTTCAGTATATTTTCCAACACACCATGCTGCACAGACGCTGGCGAGCGCTTATCTGTATCGTCTTTATCGTTTTCTTTATGGGATTGACCGGTTTTTCCGCATCCGTAACCCGTGCGGCTATCATGCAGCTTGTCGCGCAGCTCGGGCTGATCCTGTTCAAAAAATCAAACTCGTTTCATTTCCTGACGCTGGCCGGTTTTCTGATGATACTCATCAATCCGTTTTGGGCGCTTGATGCAGGGATGCAGTTTTCATTTGTCGCGTCAGCGACCTGCCTGCAATACCAGTCGAAGCATAGTCTGTTGCATCTCCGTCTACCATATAAGAAGCAAATGCCGCGTGCGCGTAAAATAATCCGCCGATACGTCAACCGTTTTTTTGACACGTTCCTGCTGACCTTGCTCAACACGCTGAATATGCTGCCGATCTGTTGTCTGTATTACGGCGAGTTTTCGCTCATTTCCGTTTTCAGCAACGTCATCTTCGTGCCGCTCGTGACGGTGATGATCTATCTCGCTGCCGCTTATCTCGTTCTCTATCCGATCCGTCTGCTGATCGTTCCGCTTGCAGCGCTGATCAACCTGCTCGGCTCGCTGATTCTGAAGCTGGCCGGCGTGTTTGCCGACTTGCCGTACAGTCTCATCTCCATTGATTATTCGTTCAGTTATTATTTTCTCATTCCGCTGACCGTCCTGCTCTTTCTGATTCCATTGTTCAAGGATCGACAGAAACGCAAGCGTGTCGCCGTCTGCGCCGTGAGCGTCTGTCTGCTTTTTCTCGGCACGGTCGCTGTCGTCCGCTGCGCTGATCGCACGAACGTCTATATAACCTACGAGGCGCAGAATAAAAATGAAGGCCTCGTGCTCAAAGCAGAAAACAAAGCGCTGATCTGCGACGTTTCAAGCGGTGCATACACTTCCCTGTCTCTGCTGACACATGAGGCGCATGATCTGCACGTATCGGAAATCGACGGTTATCTATTCACGCACTATCACAGCAAGCATCTGCAGCAGTTCAGCCGGTTGTGCGAACGTGAAATCGTGCGCTCGGTCTATTTGCCGGAACCGGTCAATGAGAAAGAAGAAGCAATATATAACGCGCTGATCGAGCTTGCCAACCGATACGGTCTCCGCCTCGTCTTTCTTCCGTCCGGCGGCACGTTTGATTATAACGGCACGTCGGTCACGCTGTTCAAGCGCACGTATCTATCCCGTTCCACACATCCGATCACCGCGATCGGCATCAAGGCCTACGACGTGGATACCGTCCTTCTCGGCGGCTCTTTCAACGAATCCGATCCTTCTCTCATGGCTGCCGCGGAATCGGCGGAGTGCCTCCTGTTCGGGCGGCACAGTCCGATCTACAAAAAGACCTTCGGATTCTTACGTGAAGAAGTGCCGAAGATCATGGCCGTCTGTACGGACGCATATGAGCATATGGATGAAACGTGGCAGTCATTCTGTCTGGATCACGCATGGATCGACCCGGTCGCCGTCCGGCTCATCATAACGGAAAACGGTGTGACAGCAACAGCAGAAGAATGATCTGCGCCACGATGATCACGGGGATGCCGAGCATGAATTTCGGATGCTTCGTCTTATGCCGGATGAGGAGCATCGTCAGGTACATGGCAGCCGATCCGCCGAGGCAGGCGAGCAGCAGAAGCACCTTTTCCGGCGTTCTCCTACGATGTTTCCCTGCACTTCTTTTATCGTGGATCGTTACAAAGATCGAGATGAGCGACAGAAGCGCGCACCAGACGATCAGGCAGTCAAGAATCGGATTTTTCATCCCGGTATGCCTCCGCCATGCTCTGTGCCATCGTATCACACCGTTCGTTGTACGGATGCCCGGCGTGACCTTTCACCCACACGAACGTGACGCGGTGCTTTTCGCACAGCGATAATAATTTTTCCCACAAATCAGGGTTGAGAGCAGGCGATTTATCCGCCTTTCTCCACCCTTTTTCTTTCCATGAGGCAGCCCATCCCTTATTCATCCCGTCGCACAGATACCGCGAATCAGTTGTCAGCTCAACCTCACACGGAACTTTCAGAGCGGTGAGGGCTTCAATGGCGGCGGTGAGCTCCATGCGGTTGTTTGTCGTTTCCGTTTCCCCGCCGGACAACTCTTTTTCCGTCCGTCGGCCTGCCGATTCGTGTACCAGCACAGCGCCCCAGCCTCCGGGACCCGGATTCTTTTTGCAGGATCCGTCCGTATAGATTTCAACGTGCGGCAGCATGGCCTCACCTCTCTTTTCATGATCGTACTGACAGTATAACACATCGGCAGGAACAAAACAAGAGTGCCGGCGAATTTTGTGAACCCGTTTTCCTTCCTTATCATAAACTGTCTGTGAGGAATGGCAGCTGCGTTCCTC
Source organism: Eubacteriales bacterium (assembly GCA_045643445.1). GTDB lineage: Bacteria > Bacillota > Clostridia > Oscillospirales > CAG-272 > UMGS1696. The sequence continues at coordinate 6,605 of JAZUKT010000309.1, read as the reverse complement.
AAGAACTGGATCGGAGGATTACAGGTAAGATTATGGACAACAGAAAAAACTACAACACACCGCGCGATCGGGTCGATGACGAGTTTCTGACGCGTCTTCTCGCGGAGCAGGAGCCTTATTCTCCCGCTTCACGCCGCCCGATGACTCAGCAGACGCGCGGCAACGGAAACGGAAACAATCGGTCTGACTGCTGCCGTGCAGGACAGCCGGTTGGTTCAGTACGGCAGGAAGAAACGGACAGAGACGATCTCTCCTGTGGCTGTGCCAAGCAGCTCTACGGGATTCCGGCCAATCTGCCGCTTGCTATGGTCTATGTACCGGATCAGGAATGGGAAGACTTGTACGGCGACTGCGAAGCGCTCGGACACGGCACACTTTTCAAAAAGTTGGACCTGCCGTTCTATCCCGGATGCAGCTATACGCCCTGCTGCGGTTCGTGAAAAGGAGGCCCCATAAAGATGAATGAACAGAAAAAACTCTACCGGATGATACAGCACTACTCGTTCGTAATTACAGAAGCCGTACTCTATCTTGACACGCATCCCTATTGCCGTCAGGCGCTCCGTTACTACGAAAAATACCGTCAGCTCCGTGCGGAAGCGGTAAAAGCATACGAAGAAAAGTTCGGACCGCTGACCATGTACGGCAACAGATGCACCGACTCCTGGAAATGGGCGACGGAACCGTGGCCGTGGGAAGTCTGAGAAAAGGAGAAAGAGTATGTGGATCTATGAAAAGAAACTTGAATACCCGGTAAAGGTCAAGAATCCGAATCCCGCACTGGCGCAGCTGATCATCACGCAGCTTGGCGGTCCGGACGGCGAACTCGGCGCTTCCATGCGGTATCTGAATCAGCGGTATTCCATGCCCTACCGAGAAGTCGTGGCGGAACTGACCGATATCGGCACGGAAGAACTCTCACACCTTGAGATCATATCGGCGATCGTCTGCCAGCTGACGCGGAATCTGTGCATCGAAGACATCAAGAAATCCGGTTTCGACAAATATTTCGTCGATCACACGGTTGGTGTCTATCCCGTTGCGGCATCAGGCACACCGTACGACATGAAGTATATCGAAGTCAAAGGCGATCCGATCGCCGATATCAACGAGGATCTGGCAGCCGAACAGAAAGCGCGGGTCACGTACGACAACCTGCTCCGTCTGATCGACGATCCCGACGTCTGCGATCCGATCCGCTTCCTGCGCGAACGCGAAGTCGGGCATTATCAGCGCTTCGGTGACTCGCTGCGCGTGATTCAGGATCATCTTGACTCGAAGAACTTTTACGGATACAACCCCGCATTCGATAAAAAGCCCTACACCAAATAAACCGAACAAACAAAACAGCCGGACGGAATTTCGCACCCGTTTCGGCTGTTTTGCACTTTCAGAACGACCAGATAATAAAGAATACTTCCGCTGCGGTTATCAACACCAATATGATATCCATCAGACGAGAACAGCGGCCGTATTTCAGCATAATAATGATGTTCAGGGCAACTGCCCCTATCAGCAGCACGGCAGCAAAAAACGAAAGTCTCGTGCAGAAGAAAAGCGCGTACCACAGAATTCCCAAAAGGTACGACGTAGCCGCCAAAGCGAACGGTAATAATCCGACTTCACGCAGAAGCAGACCGATCATTCCGATTACCGCCCCCGTCAGCGCATAAACGCACAGCCACATCAGAAAAACAGCCGTCAGTGATAAGGTCTGTGAAGAACTGCGGCAGGCAGCAAACAGATAACACCCGCTTCCGCCGTTAATCCATACCAGAACGCCGCCGACTGCACAAAGGAAAGCCGATCCGGCCAACACCGGGATATGCCCGCAAAAAAAGCGGCATTCACATTTGAAACCTTTCAACAAGAAAATCACCCCATAACAGGATATGAGGTGATTTTCTGATTTATTCTGTTGATTCTTACGTTTCAGCGGGTTCGGTATTCTCAGCGGATTCGTCGTCGGTTTTGTCTTCATCGGCGTCTTCTGCTGCATCTGACGTCGTATTCGCATTATTGATAGCCTCAAAGTCAATCGGCTTATCACTGGGCTGAGCGGGCGGATTTCCACCCCACGGCGTGTAATCGCAGTGGTAGTAGCAATACGCGTTATACGGCGTGGAAACGTAGCTGGAGCCGCAATATTCGCCGGTTCTGAGCATATTTACAAAGAACGGAACGCCCCACCATCCACTGGGTTTGATATAGGATGGCATATCGCGGTACACATATTGTGCGTCATACACGTATATCTCGGTCGGGAAACTGCGGTTTTCGACGCGGATCAGCGAAGTCCAATAGCAATTACCGGAATTGCATTCCGGGCTTGCGATCAGATTGGTTTCGCTGTCACGCAGCACTTTGACGTGCACGTCACAGTACTCCGTCGGCGCGGTTTCGCGGGTGAAATACCCGGTCTCCTGACGCCAGCCGCGCGGGTCAAGATAGCAGGCTTCCGAGCAGAGTTTGCCGGAATCCTTACAGTAGGTGGCCGTGATAACGCCGGGCGACATGACGAACTCCTTGAGCTGCTCGCCGCCGGAGGCTGCTTCGTCGATATACTTCTGATGAACCTTCGTCATGACGGTATCCCAGATAAGCAGCGACGGGTTTTCATCGAAGGCGCTGAGCGACTGCGGAATATCATAGCCGGTCCACACGCCCGCAACGTAGTACGGCGTATAGCCGACGAAATATCGGTCAAAGTCTGCGGTCGTCGTACCGGTCTTGCCGGCCACGTTGATCGTATGACGCAGCGTGCAGGCAGTACCCGTACCTTCATTCATGACGTTCTGGAGCATCTTCGTCATAATGGAGGCGGATTCATCACTGATAACAATCTCGGGATTGCCGACACGACGGTCAAGAATGATTTCGCCGTCTGCATCCGTGACGGTCGTATAAAGGTTTGCGTCGTTGTATACGCCGTTATTCTGAAAAATGCAGTAACCGTTAACCATTTCAAGAAGCGTCACACCGAAGTTCGGCTGACCGAGACCGAGAGCGGCGAGACCACGGTCGGTAATGACTTCACCGTTCGCTTTGGTGTAACTGTCGATCAGACTGTCGAAATGCAGCTTGTTCTTCATGAAGTCGAAAGAGCGATCGACCGTCAGCATCTGGAGCGTGCGGAGCGATATCGTATTGACGGAGCGCGTTACACCGCTGTTGATCGTAGTGAGACCCATATATACGTCGGGCAGGTTATGCGGATACGGCTCATACTGAACGACCGCGGCCGACGTATCGGTAGCGCCTGCGACCGTCTTGCTGTTGAACATGATCGGCGTATCGTCGACAACGCTGCCGTAGGTAATGATGCCTGCGTCAAGCGCCGGACCGTATACGGCAAGCGGCTTGATGGAGGATCCCGGCGGTCTTGTCGCTACAGTTGCACGGTCGGTACCGCGGTTCAGATTCTTGATGCCGCGTCCGCCGACAACACCGAGCACGTCGGACGTGTATGGATCCATGACCACCATCGCCGACTGCGGCTGCAAACCACTGCCGGTCGACGGGAAATACTTGTCATCATTCTCGTAAACGTCTTCGAGGATTCCCTGAATTTCGGGATCCATCGTCGTATTGATGCGGTAACCGTTATTATAAACCATCAGGCTGGCCGTCTGTCTGTCCACGCCGAATTTCTCCATCAGGTCATCCTGTACGGCGGTAATCAGCGCTTCCGTGAACCAGCTGAAAACGGTCATGCCTTCCGATGCCGCGTCGCTGTCTTCATCATTATGGGAAACAACGACCAGTTCCGTGTTCTGGGCTTCCTTGCATTCTTCCTCGGTAATGTAGCCTTCTTCATACATGAGTTTGAAGACGACCCACCGTCTCGATTCGTTGCCTTCGAGGTTAAAGGGCTCACCGTTGCGGATGACTTCCCTGTCCTTATCGTGATAGAGCGGTTCATACTGCGACGGGTTTTTAACGATCGCTGCAATGGCCGCACATTCCACAAGGTTAAGTTCGGAAACGTCCTTATCAAAGTAGAAGTTTGCGGCAGCCTGCACCCCGTGGCAGTTATTCCCGAGGAAGATGATGTTCATGTAAGCCTCAAGAATTTCCTCTTTACTCTTTACCTTTTCGAGGTTGATCGCACGGAAAATTTCCTGGACTTTTCTCTGAATCGTTACTTCATCTTCACCGGTGACGTTCTTGATCAGCTGCTGCGTGATCGTCGATCCGCCGCCGTTCTTGCCGGTTATAAAACGTCCGACGGATTTGGTGGTCGTGATCCAGTCAACGCCGTTGTGCGTCGGGAAACGCTTGTCCTCGAGCGCGATGAAAGCGTTGATCAGGTCTTTCGGAAGCTGGCTGTAACTGACGGCGAGGGTATTTTCACCCGCATACAGGCGCTGCCCTTCAAGTTCGACCTCTGTACCGTCACGGCTCAGCCGATCGTCTTCGGTTTCGTAATCCGTATAATAGATTCTCGTCGTTGAGTCGCGGTTTACGCTGACGATCGTGGACGGATCTATTTCAAGATCAAGATAATTATTGATATAGATGGCAAATACCGAGCCGACAATGATACCCGTGATCAGGGCGATCAGAAGAACCGTCAGCACGATATTCATAACATAGGAGAGAAGGCGGAGCAGAACGGAACCGATGACACCGAGAACGTGCAGTATCTCGGAGCCCCAGTTCACCTTCGCGCTTTCATGATCCTGCATGGCAACCCGACCTTTCTGTTAGAGTACAACAAAGAGTATACACTAAAATTTTGAATCCCATATTAACGCAGACTGATTTTTTTGCATGAACTTGCGAAAATTTCCCGGCAGTCTGTCACCGAACCGCCACATTTTCTTCACCGAGCATCGTTTTCAGTTCATTAAGAACAAACGGCGACGGATTGACGGGCACGGGCGGCTCAAGATATGTCTGCGCGGCCGTCGAATAGAAGACAGCCGGAACAGAACCCGAAAAAATCTCGCAAAAGGCGTGCGCACGGCGATATGCCTCAGACGATTCGTCAGGCACGCGCAGGAACAGCTTGCGGATGACGGTCGGCTGCGGCTTTTCCGATGCGGTTATCGGCACAGCTGCAGCAGAAGGCGTTTGTGTCAAAGCGTCGGAGGCGGCGTCAGAATCCTCGACAAGCGGCACGACGTCGGAAACGAGCAGTTTTACGTCTTCGTCTTCGCGTGCGCTGATCGTACCCGTTACGGCGATCACCGCATCATAATTCAGAAGATGCGCAAATTTCACGAGCAGCTTCGGGAAACAGAGCAGCTCTATCGACGACGAGCGGTCCTCGAGCGTCACAAACGCCATCTGTTCGCCGGACCGCGTCGCTTTATTGACGCGCTTCGTGACCATTCCGGCTAACGTCACGCGATCTTTGTCGGCGTATGCGGTTCCGTTTCCGTCGTTCGTTTCCGCGACGTCTTCATCATCAGACAAGCGGCGGAAAGCGGCGTGCAGATCAGCGATCCGAACCGGTTTGATCACGGCGAGATGCTTCCCGTAATCGTCAAGCACGTGACCGTTCAGATAGAGCCCGGTGCTTTCCTTTTCCATCGCCAGCTTTTCCCGTGTCGAAAACTCCGGGATCTGCGGAAATTCGATTTTTACTTTGGGCGGCGCGGCGTTCTGCGGTCCTTCCTCGAACATACCGATCTGACCGTCCATTTTTCCGGCGTCAGCCTGCCCTTTTTTGTCAAGCACGGATTCATACACAGCCAGCAGACGGCTGCGCGGGATGCCGAACGAATCGAGCGCCCCCGATTTGATCAGCACTTCAAGCTGACGTTTGTTGATCCCGACGTTCAGGATCCGTTCAAAGAAATCGTCAATGTCGGCAAATTCTCCGCCGTTGTCGCGTTCTGCCGCGATCTGATCGACCAGCGCACCGCCGATTCCCTTGACAGCCGTAAGTCCGAAGCGGATTGCGTTCCCTTCCACGTGGAAAGACGAACGGCTCTTGTTAATATCCGGCGGGAGCACGGTGATTCCCTGCTTACCGCAGTCGGCGATATATTCGGCCAGTTTGTCCGTATAGGACTGAACGGACGTGAGAAGCGCGCTTTCGTATTCAAGCGGATAGTGCGTTTTCAGATAGGCCGTGCGGAAGGAAAGAACGGCATAAGCCGCCGCGTGGCTCTTGTTGAAGGCATAGTTGGCAAATGCGACGATGTCCTCAAACAGCCGGACGGCATCCTCTTCCGTGATCCCCTGCCCGACTGCGCCGTCGATAAACGCCTGACGCTCGCTCTCGAGCACGTTCTGCTTTTTCTTCGAGATGGCTCGACGTACAACGTCGGCGTGACCGAACGAGTAGCCCGCGATCTCACGGAAGATCTGCATGACCTGTTCCTGATACACGATGCATCCGAACGTGACGTCGAGCATCGGCTTCAGCTTCGGCGAGCAGTAGGTGATACTCTCCGGGTTCGTACGCGCTTCGATATATTTCGGGATCGAGTACATGGGGCAAGGTCGGTACATCGCAATCGCCGCGATAATATCGTCGAGACAGCGCGGCTTGAGCTGGGTAAGCATCTGCTTCATGCCGGCTGATTCAAGCTGAAACACGCCGTCACAGCGTCCCGCACAGATATTACGATACGTCGCCTCATCCGCCATAT
>JAZUKT010000308.1:0-4262 GCA_045643445.1 Eubacteriales bacterium | reverse complement strand
GAAGAGCTGAAGCAGGCCGTTGAGATCCTGTGCAGCTGCATCAAGGTTGCGACGATCGAAAAACTTCTCAAAAAATAAAGACTGATACGGGCACCCTTTCCCGTTTTGACAAATGCAGACCTTACTCGCACTATCTATTGCCATGCTGGCCGGACTGATGATGTCCCGCCTGACGAAAATCTGGAATCTGCCTGCCGTGACGGCGTATCTCGTCGCCGGGATCCTGATCGGGCCGTACTGCCTCGGTCGGCTCGGTGTCGCGGGCATCGGCTTTGTGTCCTCGGCGGACGTATCGCATTATTCGCTCATTTCGGAGGCGGCGCTCGGCTTTATTGCGGTGGCGATGGGCAACGAATTCCGCATCGCCGACCTGAAAAAGACGGGGCGTCAGGCCGTTGTCATCGCCGTATTTCAGGCGGTAGTGGCGACGCTGTTCGTGGACGCCGCGCTGATCGGATTCCACTTCCTGATGCCGGACAAACTGCCGCTTTCCTGCGCTATCACGCTCGGTTCGATTGCAACGGCGACGGCGCCTGCGGCCACGCTGATGGTTGTCAAGCAGTACAAGGCGGACGGTCCGCTCACCCGGATGCTTCTGCCGGTCGTGGCGCTCGACGACGTGGTCGGCCTGATCATTTTCGCCATCTCGTTCGGGATCGCCAAGGCGCTCGAGCAGGGGCAGGTGGATCTGATCTCCGTGCTCGTGAATCCGCTCATTGAAGTGGTGGCGTCTCTCGCGCTCGGCGGGCTGATCGGCCTGATCTTCCACTGGACGGAGCAGTTCTTCCACAGCCACTCGAAGAGAATGTCGATCTCGGTTACGTATGTATTTCTGGCCGTGGCGCTCTCCATGGCGAAATTCCAAATCGGCCCGGTGACGGTCGGATTCTCGTCGCTCCTCGTCTGCATGATGATGGGCACGGTCTTCTGCAACCTCTGCGATTTCTCGGAGGAATTGATGGATCGGATGGATCGCTGGACGGGGCCGATCATGGTGCTGTTCTTCGTGATCTCCGGCGCGGGGCTTGAATTCTCCGTGTTCGGCGACTGGGCGATCATCCTCGTCGGTATCGTGTATATTCTGTTCCGCTCGGCGGGCAAGATCCTCGGCGCGGACTGGTCGGCTTCCGCCACAAAATGTACGCCGACGATCCGGAAATACCTCGGGATCACGCTGCTGCCTCAGGCGGGCGTTTCGCTCGGGATGTCGCTGACCGCTATGTCGCTCGGCGCACCCGGCCTCATTATCCGTAACGTCGCACTCTTCGCCGTCCTCATCTATGAGCTCGTCGGACCGCTCCTTACCCGGATCGCCCTCGAAAAAGCCGGCGAAATTACCGAAAAACCGCTCGCTCCCCGTGCCGCCGCTCAGCTTGAAGCCAAGGCGAAGAAGTGAGGGACGAGGGAACGAGGGGTACGCGGCCTTTTGAAAAAGGCCTGGCGAAAACTTTTATGGATGGGTATGGGTTGGACAATGTCTAACCATAGAACCAAAGGCGTTTCAGAGCCTCGGAAAATCGTTTCGGCGGTTTTCAGTGGTCGCCGAGACCCTGAAAACCCACGCCGGAGAGTGAAACGGTGATATAGGTATAAAATCCATGCAATTCATCCGCCGGGGAGGATACCAAACGTCCTCGCCCGCGGCAGCATAATGAAAACTTTGCTCTGCAATCTCTTCATGAGCGAACGCTCTTTGCTCGCGCCCGTCCTGTGCAATCGTAAACTTCCGGCGGTAGCCGGTAGGAAGGGGATTTTCAAGGGGGAACCATGTCGTTCACGACGGTTCCACCTTGAACGGCGCGTGTTGGTAAGAGTCCTCGCCGCGGAGGACTCTTACGAAAAACAAAATCAGAGAAGTCCGCAGACTTTTCTGCTAAATGCCCCCGAAAGAGAACAAACGAAAGGGAGGACACCACTATGAAAAAAATGCTGGCTCTGCTTCTTGCCCTTCTTCTGCTCCTGCCCACTCTCGCTGCGTGCGCAGAGAAACCGGCGCAGACCGATCCGACCGAAACGGCCGAAACGGCTGACACGCCGGACGAAAACGCCCGCCCGAACCATAACGTGCCGGAAAGATCCTTCCGCGGCGCAGCGTTCACCATGATCAGCTACGGCCAGATCGACAGTATGTTTGCCGACGACTGGACGGGCGAGACCATGAACGACGCCGTCTATAAACGCCAGACCGCCGTAGAGGATTATCTGGACGTGGATATCAGCTACGACATCGTGGACGGGATCAAAGCCGTCCATCCGGCGGTACAGCAGTCCGTGCTGGCGAGCGACGACCAGTATCAGCTCGTCCTGACGCACTGCATCGCGGGCAACGCTTCCCTTGTGACCGATAATCTTCTCTACGATTTCGAGATGCTGCCGGTCGTCGATTTTGACGCGGACTGGTGGAACCTCCCGCAGATGGATCGCCTCCGCCTCGGTGAAAAGTATTATTACGGCGTGTCGGATACGGTCATCCCGTTCCCGTACGCGATCTTCTTCAACCGCGACATCCTCGACGAATATCAGATGGACGACCCGTACACGCTCGTTTACAACGGCACGTGGACGCTCGATAAATATCTCGACATGGCGTCCGCAGCAAAGCGTGACCTGAACGGCGACGGCCTGATGGACAGACAGGATCTCTTCGGTATGGGGTGCGGAGAAGGCTCCCGCTTCATCAGCTTCATCACGGGCAGCGGGCAGTACCTGACCGGGCGCAGTACCGAGACCGACCGCATCGAGCTCGTCTGCAACACCGAAAAGATGCAGAAGCTCATCGAGCTGTTCGCCCGCGCGGCGCAGCAGGACGGCATGATCCGCCCGTTTGAAAACGAAGACATGGACACGCTCGGCCCGGATTTCGAGTCGGGGCACATCCTCTTCTGCCTGGACTCGATCGGCGCCGTCAAGGGATACGCGGGATATGACATCGGCCTCGGTCTGGTGCCGTATCCGAAGTTCGATGAGGCGCAGGAGAATTACCTCTCGCTCGACTGGGGCGGCCTCATGAGTGTGCCGGTCACGATCCGGGATCCCGAGATGGTCGGTTCGGTGCTGGAGCTGATGGCGTATCTGAGCGAAGAGACTGTTATTCCGGCGTACTTTACGAAGACCCTCGACGGACGTTACGCGCGCGACGTGGATATGCGGAACATGATCCATCTTCTGTTCGACACGATCACGTACGAGACGGGCGGCAACTATTTCGGCTTTGACGGATCGTTCATGCGGCTGTTCTACGCGATCAGCGAGCTGGCGGTTGCGGACAAATCCACGAACTATGCGTCGCTGTACAAGAAATACTCAAAGACGGTCAACAACATGCTGAAAGATTTTTACAAGAAGCTTTCGAAGAACGAAATGCAGTAAAAAACGGATAAAATACGGCCGGATAGGATGAAAAAAGCGCCTGTCCGGCCATTTTTTATGCAGAAAGGGAGAAGTTCCCGTAAAATTTTCGGGAATTGTGTGGATTTTTCTCGCAAAATAAGGTATAATTTAAGTGGATAGGTATGTTGTTGCGGGGGAATAGGGTAGAAAAACCTTGCGAGGCTTTTCAATTTGATTTTTCGTAAGAGGCCGCCACGGCGTGGCCTCTTACCAACACCCGCCGTTCAAGGTGGAAACCGAGCCACAAGTGTCTCATGGTTTCCCCCTTGAAAATCCCCCTTCCTGCCGCCTACCGGCGGAAATGAAGTTTGGGTAGACAGGTCGGGAGCGAGCAAAGAGCGTTCGCTCATGAAGCAAGTGCAAAACAAAGTTTTCATAAGGCTGCCGCGGACGATGGCGTTTGGTATCTTCCCCGGCGGATGAATTGCAGAGATTTAATACCTAAATCACCGCTTCTCTTCCGGCGTGGGTTTTCAGGGTCTCGGTGGCCCCTGAAAACCTCGTTAACGCTCTTCTGAGGCTCTGAAACGCCTTTATTTCGGGAGTTGGGCTCATTCTATCCTATCCCCATCCATAAAAGTTCTTGCCAGGCTTCTTTCAAGAAGCCGCGTACCTCTTTTTAAGGAGTCACAATATGAACGTAACTGCACTGATCCCGGCGTACCAGCCGGACGAAAAACTGATCACGACGCTTGAAGGTTTGAAGGCGGTTGGATTTACCGATCTGATTGTCGTAGACGACGGGTCGCGGGAATCGTGTGCGCCTATTTTTGAGGCGGTCGAAAAGATGGAAGGCTGCACGTTATTACGTCACGCGGTGAACCGGGGCAAAGGCGCGGCGCTGAAGACGGCGTTTGCGTATCTGCTCGAGA
>JAZUKT010000307.1:0-7369 GCA_045643445.1 Eubacteriales bacterium | reverse complement strand
CACAGACAGCCTTATACGAAGGTTCAGATCGACAAAATCGCGTTTTAAGATTTGATTTGAAACCGCATTCCGCAGGGAAACGGAGATAAGGATTCATGACGAAGATAACCTTTCTGGTAAAGGACGGCATATTCTGGGGCTTTCACGAAACGGGACATACCGGATTCGGGGAAGAAGGGGACGACATCCTGTGCGCTGCGCTGTCGGCGATGACGATGCTCATCCTGAATACGCTGGAAGTCGCTTATGAATGCCCGGTGGATTATCAGATAGACGACGAGAAAGCGGAGATCACCGTAAAGTGTAAATCCGCGCTCCCGGAATTTGAGCCGGACGAAAAGAAGCGCTTCGCCGTGTCAGGCGTTTTCTACGGATACTTCTGCCAGATCAACGATCTGACGGACGAGTACTATGACTTTATCGAAGTGGATACTGCCGAAGAATGACGGCACATTTTATATGGAGGAAATTAAAGATGATCAGAATCAGCTTACAGTTCTTTGCTCATAAAAAGGGTGTTGGTTCCACGAAGAACGGCCGCGACAGCGAGTCGAAGCGTCTTGGTGTGAAGAGAGCAGATGGTCAGTCCGTAATCGCGGGCAACATCATCATTCGCCAGAGAGGCACCCATATTCATCCCGGCAATAACGTAGGCCGCGGTTCCGACGACACGCTGTTCGCCCTGATCGACGGTACGGTGAAGTTCGAGAACATCGCAGGTGGCAGACGCCAGGTCAGCGTATACGCCGACTGAGTTCTGCTTATACCCGGTAAAATTACAACGGAAAGCCATACGGGAAACCGCGTGGCTTTTTGCGTTTCCGACATAAAAAAGCGTACCGGATTTTGCTCCGATACGCTTTGTGTTTTTGTGGCTTATTTCCCGATCACGTAGAAGAGGTTGTCGTCGCCGATGAAGGACTGGGACGCAATGCCGTCTGCCGTGAAGAGGAACATTTTTGACTGTACTTCGCCGAATTTTGCCAACTTTTCGCCGTTGTCCTGAAGCCGTGCGCAGCGAGCGTCGATGAATTCACCGATCCGACCGAACTTGCCGTCTTCATCCTGTACGAAAATGTTGTGGCGGACGACGGGCATATACTTCACGTCTGCCGTGGCGATGTGCACCATCATGTGCTTGCTGCGGAACATGATGTTGTTTTCGTAGACCATGTCCGTGCCGAAGTTCAGCGAATCCCAGCTCTTGATGTGCGCGTCCGGGGTTTTGTCGGGGCGCTGGGAGCCGAAACCGTAGCCGGCGTTCAGCATGATGTTGTCCTGGATCCGCACGTGACGCATGGTGCGCGGCGAATCGTTGTCGGCGATGCCGTTGAAGTATTCGATGGAGTAGATGCAGTTTTCGATGAGATTGCCCTTGTACGTTACGTCGTCCATCAGAACCGCGTCGTCGCCGCCGTGGGAGAACTGATGGGTCAGACCGGCGTCGTATACCTGATTGACGTAGCAGTTTTCGATGGTGTAGTCCTTGCACGCGCCGTAGATCTCGACTGCGTTGCCGAAACGGACGGGCTTGCCGATCTGACTGCCGTCTTCGACGTAATACTGCGTGGAGCCGCCGATCCATTCGAATTCGCACCAGTCGACGTGCAGACCGTTTTTCGTGTTGGCGGCGATGCCGTGACAGCCGCAGTACTGGATGCGGAGATTGTTGATGCGCACGTTGTCGCCGTAGATCGTGATGCCGTGCTCGTTGACGTTGAATTCAATGGAGTTGAACCGTTCAGCCGGATTGCCGCCGACGCACTTCAGATAAAGCTGACCGTACTCTTCGGTGCATTCGGTGAATTCGCCGCCGAGATCGTGATAGAACGCGAGATCATTGACGAGGTCGCGCCAGGATTCAAAGGGACGGTTGTCCGTGCGGTTGATGTGACGGCGGAAAAAGACAGACGCTTTGATGGCGTATGCCTCGCCGTGATTGAAAATGAGGCAGCCGACGTCGCCGAGGAAGCGTTCGGAATAAACGTAAATATCGGGCACGTCCGTCGGGATCCACTTGCCGACCTTCGCGCCGTCGAAAGGAGAAGCCCAGAGCTGCGGCTTGTCGCCCTCACCGTAGGCGGAGAACGTGATACCGGCAGGTGCGTTCAGCACACCACGGAACGTGTCGCCGCGGCGGAAGAAAACGGCGTCGCCCGGCTTGAAAGTACCGGCGTTCACCCGTGCGAGGGAGGCCCAGGCGGTTTCCGGGGTGCGGCCGTCCGCGCTGTCGCATCCGTCTGCGGATACGTAGTAGGAGTCACCCGTGACGACGATATCGGTCACAGAACGGCGGATCGTTTCGCGGCGGTTGGCAGCCAGCGCATCGAGCTTGGCGATGAAATCGGAGGGCATCGGTTGGAGCATAGTCACACCTCAGTTGATAGATTATAACCATATTATACAACAGTTCGTCAGTCGGCGCAAGAGGTTCGGCTAAAATCGTCACCGGCTTTTCCGGGCGCGGAGGGATTTCGGCTTTTTGGCGCGCTTGCGTCCGATGACGGAACCGACGACGGAAACGGGGATCACGAGCGCGAGATACAGCGTGCCGCGCGCCAGATCAAAGGACGTGGGCGGCAGCGGAAGCGACGACAGGATCAGGAGCAGGAGAAAGAGGAACAGCCCGGACACAGCGCCGGACAAAACGCCGTCATCCGTGAGCCGTACAGCGCCGATCCCGCAGGCGAGGGCGCTCAGATACAGCGCACAGAGCGAGAGCGGTACGAGAACGGCATCGGGATCGGCCGTGCTGCTGACGATCAGACAGAACAGCGGCAGGAGAACGACGAGCGTGATGAGCCAGACGAGGAGCGCGAGCAGGCAGGAAACAAAAAATCCTCTCGGTGCGGAATGCTTCATGCGGTACCTCCGAACGTGAACCGTAATACTGATTCACTGTATGCGGAGGAAGCGCGCGACATTCCGTCACCGGGAGGATTTCAATTCGTTCCGGGATCAGTCAGCGTCTTCAGCGTGGACGTCCACGTTGCGGACAGCGGTGCGGAGGATGCGGATCTTGTTGCGTTCGTTGCTGGTTTCGATCAGCACGGTTTCGTCCTTGATGGAGACGATCTTGCCGATGATACCGCCGATGGTGGTGATTTCATCGCCGACCTGGAGATTGTTGCGCATATTGTTCGTTTCTTTCTCCTGCTTCTTCTGAGGACGGTACATGAAGAAATAGAATACGGCAAAGAGAGCGATGAGCATGACGATCGTGGTGATCGCGTTGACGGTGGAAGCGCCCTGAACGGCTTCGGTGAGGAATACTTTGATCATGGGAAACTCCTTTTTTAATATGTTTTTCCTATTATACCATAGTTTCCCGGAAGAATCAAGGATATGCGGATATTTTCCCGAACTTTTCGCTCACCGGCAGGTACGGCAAAAAAATTTTTTCCGAAACCTCTTGACAGCGCAGGGAAAAGTGAGTATAATCTAACTGTACTAATACGAATAATACAGCAAACACAGTCAAGCGGAACAGGAGGGATATATTTGAGTTTAATCACCGTGGATATGCGGGATCGGAAGCAGCTTTACGAGCAGCTGATCGACAACATCAAGAATCTGATCCTCGCGGGCGACCTGACGGAGGACGATAAGCTGCCGTCGGTACGGACGCTGGCGAAGGAGCTCGGCATCAACCCGAATACGATCCAGAAGGCGTACAGCGAACTGGAGCGGAGCGGCGTGATCATGACGATGCCGGGGCGCGGAAGCATCATCGTCGCAACGCAGGCAAACCTGCAGGGAGACCGGGAAGAAAAGCTGATCGAGCGAATGAAGGCGCTGGCCGGGGAAATGAGACTGGCCGGGATGAAGGAAGAAGAATTCTGCCTTGCCGCGCGGGAAGCATGGAAGATGACAGGAGGAGAACAGCATGATCCGGATTGACGGAATTACGAAACAGTTTGATACGGTAAAGAGCCTGGACGCGGTCAGCCTGATCGTGGAGAGCGGCTCGATTTTCGGATTGATCGGCTCGAACGGTTCGGGCAAATCGACGCTTTTGCGGATTCTGACGGGAATTTACCGGCAGGACGAAGGCGACGTGACGATCGACGGGGAAAAGGTCTGGGAAAACACGGCGGTAAAAGGACGGCTCGTATATCTGTCCGACGACCCGTATTTTCTGCCGGGCGGCACGCCGATCGACATGATGAAACTTTATAAGAGCGTGTATCCGTCCTTTGATGAGAAGGGCTATCGGGCGGCTCTCGAGACGTTCGGCCTTGACGAAAAGCGGAAACTGTCCACTTTCTCGAAGGGGATGCAGAAGCAGGTTTCGTTCCTGCTCGGCCTGTACGCGAGGGCAGACGTCCTGCTCTGCGACGAAACGCTCGACGGACTGGACGCCGTGATGCGCATGAAGGTGCGTCAGATGGTGGCGTCGGAGGTGGCGGACCGCGGGATGACGGTCATTTTCGCCTCGCATAACCTCAAGGAGATCGAGGATATCTGCGACCACGTGGCGCTCTTGCATAAGGGACAGCTGATCATGGAAGCGATGCTTGACGACATGAAGCTCTCGATCCATAAGGTGCAGATTTCCTTCCCGAAGGATCGTGCGGAGGAAGTGACGGAAAAGCTGAAAGCGCTCGCACCCGTGACGCTCGAAGTGCGCGGCAGCCTTTATACGCTCGTCGTGCGCGGAGACGAAAAGGAACTTGCGGAAAAACTGTCGGCGATGGAGCCCGTGTTCATGGAATTCATCCCGCTGACGCTCGAAGAAATCTTTGTATCGGAAATGGAGGAACGCGGTTATGACTTCCACGAAGAAGTGCTCGGTTAAATCAAACGGCAAGTCGTTTTTCGGCTTTGCCTTTCGCCATAACTGGCAGCAGATGGTGCTCTACTGCGTGATTCTGCTTCTGTGCGTCGGTGTTCCGACCATGATCCGGTTCAATCAGTTTAATCCCGCCTACAAAACGGCCGATATGGTCTCGAATGAGATCAACGATATTTTTGAGATGATGATGCTGACGGGCATCGTCGTCAGCGCCGGGATCGGAGCGATCGCTGGGTTAAGCGCGCTGTCCTACGTCAATAATAAGACGAAGACGGGCTCATGGCACAGTTTCCCGGTGACAAGGGAAGAGATCTATTTCACCGAATCCCTCGTCCACGTCGTATATTATCTGATCGCGGCGGTGATCGCCTACGGCCTGACGCTGACCACGTCCGTTCTGACGCTGGCGAGCATGAACTGCCTTTCCTATTTTGGTGAGAACGCCTGCCTGATCGTCACCTTCTGCATTGCGGCGGTGCTGTGCTTCCTGCTTGCCCTTTCGCTGTTCCTGTTCACGGCAGGACTGACGGGTACGGGCTTCATGCGCTTCGTCATGGCGGGGCTTGTCCTCTTCCTGCCGATCGCGCTGTACGCCATGATCGTCGAGATGTTCCGCCGCGGCATCCCGAATCTATACGAATCGTATTATCTCAGCGAACGGGCATCCGAGATCCTCTGCCTGCCGGTGCGCGTAGTGGATGATATCGTGGCGGATTACGAAGGCGGGAAGTGGGGCCTCTACACACTCGTTCGTCTGCTGCCGGAGGCCGTCATCTTCTACGTCGGCGGCCTGCTCCTGCACAAATTCAGAAAGAGCGAACGCGCCGGTACGCCGATCATCTGGAAGCCGGTCAACGCCGTCACCCGTTACGCGCTGATCGTAGCGGCGTCGCTCTTCTTCGGCTATCTGTTTGATGCGATCTTCGGTGACGCCGTCTCGCTGTTCTGCGGCCTGACGTTCGGCGCGATCCTCGCCTGGATGCTCGTCAACTGCATCCTCAACCGTTCTCTCAAGTCGATGTTCGCCGGATGGCGCGGCTTCCTCGTCTGCCTGGCCTGCATCGAGCTGTTTACCCTCATCGTGCCGTTCAATCTGTTCGGCTTTGTCGGCAAGCCGTATTCGGAAGCGGCAACGAAGAGCCTGATCCTCGAGTATGACGGCCGGGAGATCCCGATCGAATCGGAGGAAACGAAGAAGGTACTGCTTGACGCCATGAACAGAGCGAGCGGCCACAAAGGCTCGGAAATGCCTGTCGATTCCATGCGCGATTACGACGTAGTCATGGAAGACGGCGTATATTATGATGTGCCCTATGAGCCGGAATCCGTGAGCATTGCGCCGTGGGCGGATATCTCCGAACTCGATTTCATCCGCGAACTCTATCCCGAAGGATGGTATGATGAGGCTTACGAATCCGAGGACGGAAAGATCTGGATTTACGATTACGAATCCTTTGTCCGGTCGACCGGTTATCGCGTCAGCGTGATTCAGAAGCCGTACTTCGGCATCCCGCTGGCGCTGAACTGCCTGATGACAACGGATGACGGAGAGGCAAGGGACGCCATCTTCCGTTCGCCCGAATTCATCGAAGCCCATAATCTGCCGGAGATTCTGAAAGACAAAAAGATCAACAACTTTGATATTGCCATATTCAACTACGGCGCGCACAGTTACGGCTTCGATGAGGAACACGCGGCAGCGGCAAACGAACTGTTCCGCGATTTCATCAGAGGCTACCGTTATGATCCGTCCCATATGGATCGGAGCGCCATCGCCGGCTATATCTCGCTTTACGCAGACGGAAGCTATAACTGCCCGGTCTACGCGGATCAGGTGGAGCTGATAAATGAAATGCTCCGCACGATCGAGAAAGTCCTCCTTCTGGAAGCTGATATGACGAACGTTAAGCCGGAGGAGCTCTGTCCGACCTTTGCAAGCGAAGAGGAAGTGTACGACGCGGCGTTCGCCGAGTATAAGTATTTCGCGCTGATCAATCTGGAGACGGGTGAGATCCGGCATCTGGATACGGAGACCGCGCAGAGACTCTTCCGGGAGACCGCCGACATCGGCCTCTACTACGGGACCAAAGAATTCACGAAATGCGGTGATCAGCATTACATGCTCATCTGCCGCGACGGGGAGTATTATAATACGAGAAACTTCAACTTCCGCGACGGCGCCATCGGCAACGCGGAGCTTGATGCGATCTTTGATTCGATGAAGTAAGAAACCGACAGAAAAAGCAGTCAGTCCGAGCGAATCGGGTGCTGACTGCTTTTTTTATGCGAGGCTCTGGCGCATTTCCGTAAAGATTTTCTTTTCCTCCCGTGAGATTTTCACCTGCGTCAATCCGAGCGCGTCCGCTGTCTGCTGTTGGGAGTAGTCCCGGTAATAGCGCAGGAGAATGATTTTGCGCCAGAGCGGTGGCAGACGACCGATGACTTCGTCGAGCGCCACCTTCTCGATCATTTTGCCGAGTGAATCGTCATTTGACGGGATCACGTCCTCGAGGGAGAAATCGTCCTCGCCGATCGCCTCCGTCAGCGAACGGACGGGAGAGGCGGAATCGAGCG
>JAZUKT010000306.1:0-4453 GCA_045643445.1 Eubacteriales bacterium | reverse complement strand
GTCAGTTTATCCGTATACGTCACTTCATCGGGATGGCGGCCGTCGTCGTAGGTGCCGTCGATCCGATACGTCGTCGTTTCGATATTCATCCCGTCCT
The DNA here is from genome assembly GCA_045643445.1 of Eubacteriales bacterium. Lineage (GTDB taxonomy): Bacteria > Bacillota > Clostridia > Oscillospirales > CAG-272 > UMGS1696. The sequence goes on along the minus strand of JAZUKT010000306.1, from coordinate 4,356 downwards.
TCACGATGGTGAGCGTGCCGTGTTTCAGCCCCGTCTCGACCACGCGGTCGCCGGCAAAGATCGCCTGCATCTCCTCCGGCAGCGCGGACGTCGTCACGTCATAATCAAGCGGCTCGCGTCCCATCAGGTGATCGCGGACGCAGCCTCCGACGCAGTAGGCGTGATGGCCTGCCGCTTCCAGCCGGTCGATCACGTACCGTACCTGCGGCGGGATCATCAGTGCTTTTTCGTTATTCATGCTCGTTTCTCTTTTCGTTCGGGATCGTTTTCCCCTCATAGGCGCATTCGTCCGCCAGCGGGCAGTCCGCGCACCGCGGCGAGCGTGCCGTACAGACTTCGCGGCCGAAGAGCACCATGCGGTGGCCGTAGTCGCTCTGTTCTTCCGGCGGCACAACGGACACGAGAATTTTTTCCACCTTCACGGGATCAGTGAGCGTCGTCGGATAGAAGCCGAACCGTCCGTTCAGCCGGATGCAGTGCGTATCCGCGACGATACCGGGCTTGCCGTACACGTCGCCGAGAATGAGATTGGCGATCTTCCGACCGACGCCCGGCAGACGGAGCAGATCCTCCATCGTATCGGGCACGCGGCCGCCGTACTCCCGGACGAGCATTTCGGACATCGCCACGCACGAGAGCGCCTTCGTATGTCCGAGCCCGCACGGCCGCACGATCGCTTCCACGTCCGCTGGATCCGCAGCCGCCATCGACTCCGCCGTCGGGAACGCCTCAAACAGCGGAACGCACACCTGATTCACCCGCTCGTCCGTGCATTGAGCCGACAGCCGCGCCGCGATCAGGAGCCGCCACGGGTCGCCGTCCCAGTTGAGCGAGCAGGGCGCTTCGGGATACCGCTTCTTCAGGATCGCAAGGATCGCGTCAATCCGCGGCTTCCCAGTCGTAGTCGTCGTATTCTTCGTATTCTTCGTAATCTTCGTATTCGTCATCGTTCTCATCATAACCGAATGCCGCTTCTTCCGCCGCGCGTCTGGCCGCTTCTTCCGCTGCCCGGGCGGCTCTGACCTCATCCAGATGGAAGTAATAATCGAAAATATCGCGGATGGCGTAGCCGGCTTCCGTACCGCCGGAGCCCTGCTCGATCACGCTCGTCACGACGATCTCGGGGTCTTCAAACGGCGCGAACGCCATCATGATGCCGTTATCGGATTTGTCCGTGTAGACCTGCGCCGTGCCGGTCTTGCCGCCGACGGAGATCTCGTAGCCCGAGAAGACGGACGCCGCGGAACCGTTATCCATAACGCCCTTCATGCCCTCTCTGACCGTTTCGAGAATGTCGTCGGAAATGTCGATCTTCCCGAGCACCTCCGGCTCTGCGCGGTAGACGGGTTCGCTCTCGCCGTAGTTACGCAGTTCGTACAGCATATGCGCGGCATAGCGGGTGCCGCTGTTCAAAACGGTATTCAGGTAGCAGGAGATCTGCAGGGGCGTGAACAGGTTGTCGGACTGCCCGATGCCCGCCTGCAGCGTATCGCCGGGGCTCCACTGGCCCATGCCGTGCTCGGCGCGGTAGTCGGGTCCGGCGAGGATGCCCACCTTTTCGGGCAGCTCAATGCCGGTCGGCTGACCGAGCCCGTAGGCGGCGCAGTATTCGTTCATTTTCTCGATCGTCAGCCGGCGGCTCACGTCGAAGAAAAAGTAGTTGCAGGATTCCTGGATCGCCTCGACCACGTTGATCGGCCCGTGCATCTCACCGGAAAGCAGATACAGCCAGCAGCGCGGCGTGTACCCGGATTCCTCGTAATAGCGGTACTCGCCCTTCGTGTCGATGATCGTGTCCTTTTCGATGATCTTTTCGGTGAGCGCCGCGATCGCCACGCCGACCTTGAACGTCGAGCCGGGCGCGTAGGTGCCGAACAGCGCGCGGTTATAGAGCGGAGAGACCGGATCGCTGTTGAGATCGGCGAAATCTTCCCAGAAGGTGGCAAGATTGAACGTCGGATACGAGGCGCACGCCAGAATCTCCGACGTATGAACGTCAAGCACCGTCAGCGCGCCCGCGGATGCGTCTTCACCGGTCAGCGCCTTGTTCGGATTGGCCTCCGCACGGATCTGGAAGATATTCTCGGCGAGCGCCTTTTCCGCGACCATCTGCATCTTGATATCGAGCGTCAGCCAGACGTCCTGCCCGGCCTCCGGCTCCTTCGTCACTTCCGTCGAAAGAATGTTGCCGAATTCGTCCTCCGTGATCGTCAGAACGCCGTCCCGTCCGCGGAGATATTCCTCAAAAGCGGCCTCCGCACCGGTGCGTCCGACGATGGCGTCCATGGCGTAGCCTTCTTCGGTATAGTACGCCACGTTGTCAGCGGGGATCTTGCCCGTGTAGCCGAGAATATGCGACGCATAGCCCGGGAAATGATAGACGCGCGACGACGAAACGGAGATCAGAAAGCCTCGTCCGTAGCGTTCCTCCACGCCGGAGAGAAGCGTGAGCGACACGCCGTTCGCCAGCGCATACGGCTGCACCGGGGAAAATCCGTCGAGCGCCATGTCAAGCCGGAGCATGAAGAGCGCTGCCGACGTTTCGTAATCGTACAGCCAGACGCGGGTGGATTCCTTCGTGACGGGATCCTTTTCCTTCGCCGTGATGCCGAAATAATCGAGCAGCGCGTCGCCTTCTTCGGTGAGAGGCGCGTCCTCGTCCACGTTGAGTTCATCCACCAGTTTGCGATAACGGCGGCCGCGCGCGGTATCCTCAAATCCGTCCGGCTTCTCGTAGGTGAGACCGTTCGGTGTCGCCGCGGCTGTCACGATCCCATCGGGTATGGTGAGGCAGTCGGCTTCTCCGAGCGAATCGGCCATCGTGCGGACGGCAAGCAGCAGTTCGTTCAGTTCCGCCTCGCTGTCCGGCTTGCTTCTGTAATCAAGCGATAACGTATATGTATAGTCGTTCGTAACGAGCGGCGTGCCGTTGCGGTCGTAGATCTCGCCGCGCTGCGCCTGGATCGGAACGGTGCGCGTATAGGTGACGGCAGGCGTCGACATACTGTAATAATCCTGCCCGGAGACCTGAAGGAAAAGCAGGCGGCCGACATACACGATGGCCACGGTCACAAACAGCGCCGCGATGGCGATCAGTCTCACTACATTATCCCGTTTTCTCACGTCGGTCGCTCCTTTCTCTGGTGGATTCGAATATCATAACGTATGTAGCCGCACGGCAGCCGGAAATGGCTCGTCATGCGGCGGCATGTCAGCCCCGGTTTCTGCGGATGCGGTGCCGGGCCCGGCATTTTCCCACGCAGCGGCAGAGGAGCAGGACGGCGCCGATCAGAATAAGCGTGACGGCGCACCACTCGGTATCGAAGGCGATATCGCAGTGGAAAAGCTCGACGTCCGGCTGATCTTTACGGAAGAAGGCGTCACGCATTCGGAACGTCTTACGCACGATCAGCGGATTGCCGCGGCGGTAGGATTTGAAGGATTCTTCTGCAAAACGGGCGGCCTTTTCAGCCGATTCTGCAATTTTCATGGGGAGTCGTTTCCTTTCCGGACGGATAGAAGCGGCAGAGAACAATCCCTCATCTTCTATTATAACAAAATCCCCGGATTTTATCAAGAAGGTTTTGTAAACTTGGGGTGTTTCTTTTGGGGATTATTGTTGAGAAACCTGCGGGTTTCTCTGATTTTATTTTTTCGTAAGAGTCCTCCGCGGCGAGGACTCTTACCAACACCCGCCGTTCAAGGGAGAAACCGTCATTGGCATGACATGGTTTCCCCCTTGAAAATCCCCCTTCCTGCCGCCTACCGGCGGAAGCACATGAATGCACAGAACGGATGCGAGCAAAGAACGTTCGCTCGTGAAGCGAGTGCAGAGCAAAGTTTTCATCAGGCTGCCGCAAAAAAGCGTTAGGACACCGATCGAACGGCGTAGTCCTAACGCTTTCGTATTTACTTTGTTTTACTTATTCCATTCAGAAGTTTTCGCCAGGCCTTTTTCAAAAGGCCGCGTTCTCCTCGTCCTCCGCGTTCTCCTCGTCCTCCGCGTTCCCCGCGTTCCCCATAAGCTCGCGCAGGCCGGGGGCGTCGGTGAGCATGGATACGGCTTCGTAGAAGGCGTTCGTGGACATATCGTGCGGGAGGCCGAGCTTTTCGGCGACGATTGCGCGGTTTTCGGCAGCAGACGGCGTTCCGTTCAGCCCGAGCTCATAAAGCAGCGCCCGTGTGATCGGTTCTGTTTCCGTATGGTTTTCGTCCGTCTTTCCGAAGCATTCGGGATGCGCCGCCCGGAATCGCTCGAACACCGTCCGCAGCACCTCGTTCGGCACGCCTTCCACGCCGAGCAGCCCCGCGGCAGACGGTGCCTTCTTGCGCGGCTCCTTGCCTGCCATTTCCGGG
>JAZUKT010000305.1:0-1936 GCA_045643445.1 Eubacteriales bacterium | reverse complement strand
GTTGAACGTGTCTGCCTGCCAATCCGTCACGCGATAGCCGCCGATCAGCCGGACTTCCCCGTCGCCGAACGGCTCGATTGTCAGATTCGACATCACGCCGTCGATCGTGAGCGTTTCTTCGACGCAGTACGTGCCGGCTTTGATCCGGATCGTGAGCGGATCGGCGTTTCCGGCCTCGCGTTCTGCCTTCACATAGGAGAGCGCTTCGCCGAGCGTTGCGTAATCCGCGCCTTCGCCGACGAGGATGGCCGTCTTGTCGTCCGTTCCCGCGGTATCCGTTTCGCCGGATTCGCCGGATTCAGCCGGAATTTCCGCCTTTTCACAGGCAGTCAGCGCGCCGACGCAGAGAATTGCCGCGAGTATGAGACACATGTATTTTTTCATATTAACCCCGTGTGTGATGTTTGTTGTCTGTTTTATGTTCTCGGTCCGACGTCGGAGAGATCAATTGCCTTAAAGCCGAGCGCAAAGGCGGGAGACGTTTCCTTCAGGGTGAAGTCAAAATGTTCAGGATCGACGAATTCGGGATCGGCGACCACGCTGCCCTCTTCAAGTCCGTACTGCCCGAGCGCTTCGTCCAGCGTCAGCGGATCTTCCTTCCGCAGGCTGACGGTCGCTCCTTCGCCCGAGACGTCCCAAATCAGGTTGTTCTTCGAGGTGATCAGGCCGGCGTCGTAGACCTCGCGCCATGCCTCTATGAGCGGCAGACCGTTCGTGAAGAAAATGTTCGTGTCAAACGCGAGATCGTAGTCTCCCTCGACTCTATCAGGAGACACGCCCGTTGCGCACACCGCCTCGTTGAGCGGGCAGGCAAAGATATTGTTGCGGATCGTGAGCTCGGAACCGTAATTCTGATGGAAGCACGAGCCGATCGTGTTGTAGACGATATTGTTTTCGATCACCATCTGCGACGTGCCCTCGTCCGGGTAAATGCCCCAGCCCATGTTGTGATAAGGCTCGGCGGTCACGTCGTGGATGAGGTTATAGGAGATCACGGTACCCGGCTGAATGCCGAGCGTATAAATGCCGCCGAGGTCGCGCAGGATCCCGTCACCGACGTCGTAGATGTGGTTCTTCGTGATCAGGTTGTCGTGCGAGGCGCTCGTTTCAAAGCCCCAGATCCAGCCGCAGGAGATACCGCTGTACGTTACGTCGCCGATCTCGTTGTGTTCAACGACGTTCGAGCCGGAGTGCTGCATGAGGATGCCGCAGGCGCCGCTGTAAATACGGCCGGCGTGCAGGATCCGGCAATCCGCCACGGTGTTGTGGTCGGTCGCCGTCGGCTGCGTTTCATCCCTCGAGCCGTTCATACGGATGCCGCCCGCGCCGCCGTAGAGGAAATCGCACGAGTGAATGCCGATCTCGTGGCAGCCTTTATCGACCAGAACGCCGTAATGACCGTAGTTCGTCAGCGTGCATCCGTCCATCGTGCAGCCGGACGCAAAGCCGAACTCCACAAAGCCGCCCATATCTCTCCAGCCCTGCCCGCCGGTCGCCTTCGGTTCATCATTCACGATGCGGACGTAATCCCGCTTCGATACGGTGAACGTCAGGCCGCGGAGCGTTATGCCCGTGATCGGCTGCTCTTCCGTACCGCGGATGGCAAGAATAGCTTCCACGGTCGGCGCGTAGGCCTCGATCGTCTTGGGCGTGACCGATTCGTCGGCGGGAACGTAATAGACACGGCCGCCGTCGGCGTACCAGTCGTTCGATTCGCCGAATTTGTCGGCTACGTTTTCGAGATAGAAGGTCTGACCGGCGGAAAACTGCTTTTCGGAACGGCGCTGCATCGTAACCGTGCGGGTGTCGGGATCATAGGACTCGATCGGCGAATGCTCGTCGACCCAGTAGTGGCTGAAATTGACCCAGACCCGCTCGGGATTCGTCGTCAGCGGCAGTTTGTTCTGTGCGACGAACCAGATGGAGCCGTCGTTCG
>JAZUKT010000304.1:0-13873 GCA_045643445.1 Eubacteriales bacterium | reverse complement strand
GAGCCCGGCTTTCTTTCGACCGTGTGGTTCTCGTTCCTGCGCATTTCGGCGGGATTCCTGCTCGCCTTCGCCGCCGGAACGATCCTCGGGATGCTGGCCGGACGCTTCCGCGTGCTCGAATATCTGCTCTGGCCGTACGTCGTCACCGTGAAAACCGTGCCCGTCGCGTCGTTCATCATCCTCTGCCTGATCTGGCTCGATTACAACGCGCTGACGGTGCTCATTTCGTTCCTGATCGCCTTTCCCGTGCTCTATTCAAACGTTCTGACCGGGATCCGCAGCACTGACGAAAAGAAGAAGGAGCTCGCCGCGCTCTACCGCGTTCCGTGGACGAGACGGCTCGTCTATGTAGATCTGCCGTCCGTGAAGCCGTATCTGCTCTCCGGCGCCGCCGTCTCCGTCGGAATGGCCTGGAAAGCCGGCGTGGCCGCAGAAGTCATCGGTATCGTGGACGGCTCGATCGGTGAACGGCTCTATGAGGCGAAGGTGTATTTTCAGAATGCGGATCTGCTCTGCTGGACGATTATCATCATCCTTCTGAGCGTTGTGACTGAAAAACTCTTTATCCTGCTGCTGAAAACGATCTTCAAGGGGGTGGAACGGCTGTGAATGATCTCGTACTCGACCACGTGACGAAAGTCTACGGTGATAAAACCGTTCTGAAGGACTTCGCCCACACCTTTCCGGCCGGGCGCGTTACCGCGATCACGGGTCCCTCCGGCTGCGGCAAAACGACGCTGCTTCGCCTGATCGCCGGGCTCGAAAAGCCGGACAGCGGCACGATCACGGGCGTTCCCGACAAGGTTGCCGTCGTCTTTCAGGAAGACCGGCTGTGCGAAGAATTCTCCGCCGTCAGCAACGTCCGGTTCGTCACCGGGAACACGCTCTCCCGTGATGAGATCATCGGGCATCTTGCCGAATTGTCGCTGGCGGACGACACGAAAAAGCCGGTCGGCACATTCAGCGGCGGCATGAAGCGCAGAGTCGCCATCGCACGCGCGCTCTGTTACGACGCGGACTGCGTACTCCTCGACGAGCCGTTCAAGGGTCTCGACGAAGTGCTGAAAAAGAGCGTGATGGACTACGTACTTGCACACACGACCGGAAAAACCGTGATCTGCGTGACGCACGATCCCGCGGAAGCCGCTTATCTCGGCGGAGAACGGCTCGTGATGGAAGCAGCCGCCCGCTGAACAATCGAATCAGAACAGACCTTGCCGCGCAGGGTCTGTTTTTTCGGTTACAATAAATTCACACATTCGTCACGAAACTCTCTATCATTCCGCCGGTACTTATGCGATAGTATAAATGGTATTTTTTATCTTCAAACAAGGAGTCCCCATCATGAGAAAAAGCAGATTCTGCCTTGGCCTTCTTGCAGCGCTCTGCCTGTTCGCAGGCTGCGGAGAAACCGATTCGCCCGAGACCGACGTCCCGGAGGCAAGCGGAACGGAACCGCCCGTTGAATCGGAACCGCAGGCGGAAACCGAACCGGCCGCACCGGCTGACGAGCGTATGATGAAACAGTTCGACATTACCTTTTTCTACGGTCCGACTGCACAGCAGATGACAGATGAAACAATCGTCCGGGATATGGCGGAATGCGGCTTCACGGCGGTTCCTCTCAGCGCGTCGGACGCGGACGTGACCCGGGAAGCGTTCACGCTCATGCAGCAATATGGACTCCGCTGCTCCGCGCTCCACGACCACCGTATCTACGGCGACCGCATCCGCGCACTGGCAGAATCCGAGCAGCCGCAGGAAACGGCAGACGAAACGGTACGGCAGGTTCTCACCGACTACGCGGATTGTTCGATCATCGACGGGTTCGATCTGAAGGACGAGCCGAATACCGATTTCTTCCCGGCGCTCGCTTACGTCGTGGATGCCTTCCGCCGTCTGTCGCCCGAATCGGCTCCGTGCATCAATCTGTATCCGACCTACGCGAACGCCGAACAGCTCGGAGCTCCGTCCTACGAAACCTACGTAACGGATTTCATCAACACCGTCAATCCGCCGTACCTTTCCTACGATCACTATCACTTTTTCAGCGACGGAACGGCCCGCCCCGGTTATTTCACCAATCTTGAAATCGTGCGGCAGGCGGCGCTCGACAGCGGTATCCCCGCCATGCAGATCATTCTGCTGACCAAGCACGGTCCTTATGCCGATCTGACTGCCGAGCAGATTCGCTGGGAGGTCGCCATGGATCTCGCCTACGGCATGAAGCGTATCAGTTATTTCACCTATATGCTGCCGGACGACTCGACCTTCACGTGGAGCAACGCCATCGTGGATCGTGACGGCCATCGTCTGCCGCATTACGACATGGTCAAGGCCGTGAACGAATGGGCAAAGCCGATCGGCGACGAATTGTTCGGCAAAACCTCGACGGCGGTATTCCACACGGAAGAAGCGGAAGAAGGATGCACGCTTTACGAGTCCTACGGCGATCTCGGTGCGATCCGCGGCAAACGGTTCGTCATCGGTTTCTTTGACGACGGCAGCTTCATGATCGTGAACAAAACTGCGACCGGCAAGCACGAAAACAAGCTGACGCTGCTCGACGTCACCGATGGTCTCGAATGCTTTGACCCGACTGACGCCGCGTGGAAGAGCGCCGACGAATGCGCTGCCCTCTCGCAGAATCAGGACGGGCAGTACGTTCTCGCTCTGCTTCCGGGCGACGGGGTACTGATGAAAGTCAAAAAGGTATAACCGCGGCGGTTTGAACATCGTCCTTCACCCGCGCAAGCCATTATCATTTTTATAAACAAACCCATGCTATCTTTTCGTCAAGATGCATGATACCATGCGGATGCAGAAAGGCACAACATATGATAATCATAGCTCATCAATGCGGCGAAGACAAATACCCGAGAATCACACCCGACGCCGCTCTTTACTCGATTGAAAACGGAGCCGACTATGCGGAATTTGACATCCGGCATCTTGCGGATATGGGGCTTGCAGTAAGCCACGATGACAACTGCCGGGATTTGTTCGGCTCGGATGATGTCATACGTCATATGACAACCGAGCAGTTCAAAGCACTGAAAAGGAAGGATGCCCCCGGTTACGGTGCTCTGCTCCTTGAAAATATGTTGGATGCAGGAGTGAAAAAGATTCTGTTCCACATAAAAGAGGGCGGCGAGGTACTGACAAAAATACTTGAATGCTGCCGGAAATACGGCATTGAGAAGGATATTCTTGTGGGCATACAGGAGCTGTCCGATATAAAACTTGTAAAGAACTTTAATCCTGAAATCAAGATTCTCTGCTTTGTTCCAAAAGGACGGGTCATCGACGACTATCTGGCTTCCGACGCCGACGTCATCCGAATCTGGCAGCAGTGGATGAATCAGGATCTTATCGACCGGATCCACAAGTCCGGCAAGGCGTGCTACGTCATGGTACATGGAGTCCGGTGCGGCTACTGTGAAGACAACGTATTGACAAACATAAAGGAATCCGGCTGTGACGGCGTGTTGACCAACTTCGTTCTGCAGGCCAAACGGATTTTTGAAACCAAGTAATACCCTGTAAAGCGAAAAAACGCGAATGGTAATCCCATATCCACAAAAGCAGACTTGTTCCGTGGCGGTGGATATCTTCGCACATCGGTTCATCAATTCAAGCGTTCACAGATGGGGCAGGCGCACATTATTTTACAGCACACGACCGTTCATCCAAAGCCATTATCATTTTTTATAAGCAAACCCATGCTATCTTTTCGTCAGGATTCCATGTACAATGCAGGTGTAGAAAGGAGGTAAACGCATGAAATACGAAAATGCGAAGGACGTTCTGCCGGAAGAATTGTTCCGTGAGGTGCAGATATACGCATCCGGGAAACTTTTATATTTCCCGATCGCCGGACAGCGCAGTCCATGGGGAACCAGAACCGGCAACCGATACAGAACGGAAGAGCGGAATCGGGAAATCAGACAGCTCTACGGGAACGGGTACACTCACGAAGAGCTTTCGGAGCGATACTACCTTACGCCCGAGAGCATCAAAAACATCATTTATTCAAAGAAAGGGACAAAAATGAATCTTGACGAAATCATGAAGCTGTACAGCGACAACAAACCGCTGTCGACGGAACGCACATTTTTTATGGACGAAATGACGGAGTGGGGAGATTATTACTACCTCGAAGACTATGAGGTCGCTTTCCCCGAGCGCAGAATAAATCTTCACATCCACTGCTACTTCTTCACCACGGAAGCGCGGCTGAAAGAGCAGGACAGGGCGGCTGAGGCATATATCGACGCCGGCTGTAATGTCTGCCGCATAATACCGAACCGCATGGGCGATATTTGCACCACTGTTTCTTATGAAGGCCACGACTGTGTTGTATTTGCAGAGGAATACCGCGAGAATGCGACAAAGGCTTCTAAGAATGCCCCGAAAAGAGCAGACGGACGGTACGTTTACTCAGACGAGCTTCTGACACTGCTCGGAAAGATCGGAGAAATGCACCTTGACGGAAAAGAAGCACTGAATAACGTCGTACTGTTCGACAGCTTCTCCTGCGGATACGGTAAGCACGAAGACTGGATCGCGGAATACACCGAGGCAGACCTGCCGAATGAGATCAGAAAGAAACAGCCCGATCTTATCGAGCTGTACGACAAGATCAATGCAGAACTCCGCCGCACGCGTGAGGCTTTGCGCCCGATGTACGCTAAACTCCCCAAATCCGTTTTTGAGTTTGAGGAATTATTCGATGTGCTTATTGACAAGGACGGGCATTTCGTCGGGCTTACTAATAAGACGGACGGCGGAGCTGACGTGTGCATCAATCATTTTCTCTGTGAGGCTATGCGGAGAGACGAGATGCTTCCTGAAGACTACGCCTGGCTCGCAGTGCGGAATCCCGAAGTCAACCGTTTAAGAATCGAAAACGTCATTCATTCGATGCAGGTCATCGGGAAAGAGTACACGTGGAGCGAAGACGAACTGACAGCACTTCCGCTTGTGTATAAGCTGATGCTGTTCTCCGTCACGTATTATTACGGCACGCTGTTCAATCTGATGGACGACCACGACAAGCTGAAAGAAATGCTTGAATATATTCTGGATCAGATCACGTCCGACGACGAGATCGACTTCCGGGCCATTCTGTCGGATAAGCAGTAAATCTATTTTTCCTCACCGAAATATGACTATGTCGGACCGATTCCGCCGACGCGAAAGGAGATCACCATGATCCGCTATACCAATCAAATCCCCGTCGAAGACTTTCAGCGGCTGCGGGCTTCCGTCGGCTGGCGGCACATTTCCGATAAACAGGCCGAGAATGCGGTCAACAACTGTTTCTACGCTGTATGCTGTCTCGATGACGACCGGGTGATCGGCATCACGCGGCTGCTTTGGGACGGCGATTACTGCGTCTATCTCTCCGACGTTATCGTGGAAGAGCCATGGCGCGGCCGCGGGATCGCCACTCACATGATCCGTATGTGCCTCGACCATCTCATGGGACAACTGGAACCCGGCGACGTTGTCAAGATTTTTCTGATGGCCGCGAAAGGCCGGGAAGGCTTCTACGAGCAATTCGGCTTCCGCTGCAGGCCAAACGAAGAAGACGGCGCAGGCATGGAGCAATGGATCGAAAAACGGTAAGCGCTGCCCTCTCCGCTCTCATAACACAAAAAACGCACCTGATCCGCGTGATCAACGGTGCGTTTTCTGTTTTGTGTACGTATGTCCCTCAGACGTATTCCGTTTCGACTGTCAGCTCGATTTCACTCTGCGGATACCGTTCTTTCATATAGTCGATGAACGCCCGTTTCAGTCCGTCCCAGTCCTTCAGTTCGTAATCCACCACGAAGTCACAATAGATCCGATCCGTCTCCGGCTCCAGATACACCGCATGGTAACTCACGATATGCCCCTGCGTTCCGGCAAAAGCGCCGATCGCTTCCCGGATCGCTTTGATCTGTTCGTTATCGTTGTCTACGGCGTACAGGCCGAACACCATGACTACGCCGTATTCATGCATGATCCTGAGCTGCAGCGCGTGGATAAACTGATAGATCTCGCCCACCGTTTTTTTGTGGTCTATTTCAATATTCACGGAGCCCGACCACGTATCGGGACCGTAATTGTGCAGCATCATATCGGCCGCTCCGATGATCCCGTCGGTGCTTCTGATCTCCTCATACAGACGGTCGGCCAGTTCCTTTTCTCCCACGCGGCCGATCAGGTCGGAAAGCGTTTCACGCAGTACGTCGTATCCGGCCTTCATGATGAGCGCGGAGATGATGATCCCGGCGTATGCATCGACGGAAACGCGGAACAGGAGCCAGATCAGCGCGGAAACGATGGTAATGACGGAGGCATACGAGTCGTTCCGGCTTTCGATCCCGACCGCTTCCAGCGCCGACGAGCCGGTCTTCTTCCCGATCCGTATGGTATACAGACCGAGGAGAAATTTGGCCAGAGCAGAGACGGCGATGACGGCCACGGAGAGATAGGAAACGCTGAGTTCTTCCGGGTGAAATATCAGCTTCACGGAACTGATCAGCATCTCAAGACCCGTTACAAGGATCAGCACGCCCACGACGATGCCGGTCAGATACTCGATCCGCCGATAGCCGAACGGATGCTTCCGATCGGGATGCCGCCCGGCCAGTTTCGTTCCGAGAAGCGTCAGCACGGAGGAGAGCGCGTCCGTCGCGTTATTGGCGCCTTCCGATACGATGGCGATCGAGCCCGTCAGCGCGCCGAGCACGACCTTGACGGCCGCGATCAGCAGATTCACGACGATGCCGAGCACGGAGGCGGCAACGATCATGCCTTCCCGCGTATCGGTTTTTCGGTGAATATTCTCATTCTTCAAATTCATGCGTTGTTTCCTCCCCGAACGACCGGTCATGATCTGCCGATCACAGATCTATCGAGTCTTCCCGTTTATCCTACCATATGATTGCCGATTTTTCAAAGCCGTAGAAGCATTCAAACACGTTTCTCCGGTTTTTCATATCGCAAAAATCCCCCGGCAGATTGCACCACCGGGGAATTCTATTCAACTGATTTGATTAAAGCCGCGGAGCATGGAAGCGACCAGCCAGCGCTGCGCCGGGGCCTGCGGATCGATCGTACCGTGCGGCTCATACAGTTTCTCGGTGATCGCCCACTGAACGGCAGATGCCGCCCAATCGGGCACAGCCGCGCCGTCCGCGTAATCCGTCAGATCCGCGTCGCCGACTGTCGGCAATCCGCAGAACGCGGCGTACCGGGCAATGATGACTGCCGCCTGCTCGACGGTGATCTTCTTCGTCGGACCGAACGTACCGTCTCCGTATCCGAGCACGATCCCTGCGCTTGACGCCCATCCGACGTATGCGGAATACCATTCACCCGCCGGTACGTCGTCAAAAAGGCTCTCGGCGTAATCGTCGACCTGCGCCCCTGCCATCCGTCCGAGCACCGTGACAAACATGGCGCGCGTCATGGTAACGTCCGGGGCAAATTCCGTATCCGACACGCCGATGCACAGTCTGTTTTCGTAAACGTACCGTACGGCGTCATAATACGGAGCTTCCGGCGGCACGTCGGTAAACGGCCACACCTCCGGCGTTATCGGTTCTCCCTCAACGGGCAGAATCGTATCGAAAGTTTCGTCCGTTTCGTGCGTCGTCTCGTCAGTCGGAACCGTTTCCGTCGGCGTCGTCTCGTCCGATTCAATACGAACCGTTCCGGGTGAAACCGCCGCGCTGATCGGATCGGCACCACATTTGATAACCGGCGTCATCGTAACGGCTGTATCGCCGCGGGCACCGTCGTTGATCCGGAAACTCAGCGTACAGATTTTTCCGTCCGGCTTCACGGGTATCGCATAGCCGAGCGCGATCGTACACTTATCGTTGTCAAAGCCGAGCGTACCAATGATCGATTGTTCGGCGACTTCCCCGTAATCAGAGAAGCCGAGGAACGTCAACTGTTTGCTGTCATAGGTCAGGGCAAGACCGACCGCCGTGACGTCCGTTTCACCCGAGACGGACAGTTCCACTTCCACCGTATCACCGGGGCGACCGGCAGCATCCGCCAGTTCAAATCCAATTGCATCCGCGTCACCGGCGTATACCGGGTACCCGGCCAGCATCAGCAGACAGATCAGTATCGCCAGGATTCTTTTACGCATCCGTTGTGTTCTCCGTCACTCAGAAAATCGGATACAGTTCGGGGAACATACTGTACTGCAGCAGCAGAACCACGTCGTAGATATCGATAGATCCGTCATGCGTGAAGTCAAGATCATAACTGCATTCAAGCGGGTAGATGGCCGGGAAAATACTGTGCTGGAGCAGCAGGTTGACGTCGTCGATATCAACGCATCCGTCACCGGTCAGGTCGCCCGGAATTTCCTTATTTTCTTCCGGTTCATCCACGGGCACTGTCGCCAGAAGATCTACCAGTTTGCCGGCATACACGGAATTGCCGCTGACAGGACCGGTGGAATAGTGAATAAGCTTATCCGCCGAATTCTTGAGGAATACGACCGGAAGCTTCACCGGCTCGCTCGTATTACCGCAGAGGTTCAGATTGTCATAACAACTGCTGTCATCGCTGACGGAACGCAGGACGAGCAGATTCGGGTACAATGCGCTGAATGCCGCAAGATCAACGTCAGAAGGATCGTTGATAAGGAGCACGATGACGTTGTAGCCGCCAAGGGTCATAATCGTCGGATTGCTGTTGAAGAAATCAACCAGCTTTTTGGTATTCGCATCCACAGACGTGCCGTAAATGAACAGTGCGTTCTCGCCGGCAAAACTGCTGTTATCGTACGTTACACCGGAGGCAGATACAGCCTCAAACTGTGCGCAGTCGACGCCCGGATAGACCGCCGGAAGCGGATCGTCGTAATAGTCGTCGGCGGAAGTCGGGTAGGAAGTCATGAAAGTCTGGCTCGTGAAATCCGAAGAGCGCGTGTGATCCACGTCAAAGGCCGTGCTGCCCTTCAGGAAATACTGATAACCGAGACCGTTCTGACGAAGAGATGCGTCCCAAGCACAGTCAACGTTATAATACAGATCGCCGATCTTGACGAGGTTCCATGCATGGTTTGCGCCGGAATCAGACGTACCCATGATCAGGCGGCAGTCAACGTCAGCCGTGAGCGCCATCAGGTAGAAGAGGTTGGCATAGCCCTGGCTGTTAGCCGTACCGTTGATCAGCGCGGCATAAGCGGTATCGGACACGTTGCCGGAATTCGTTTTCACCACGCTGTCATAATCGTACGTTACGTGATCACAGATATAGTCGTAGATCGCGCCGATCTTTTCAGCGTCGCTCTTGCCGGCAAGGTTCAGTCCCGCCATCACGGTATCGAGCTCCGCAAGCACTGCCTGCTCCTGTTCAGACGTCGAATAGTAATTATTGATCGTATAGGAGAAGGTGTTTACGATAGCGCCGCCTTCAAAGCCCATATAGTAGCGGGCCGTATAGCCGTACATATGATGATGGAGGTAGTCGCCTTCATTCGCCACGCCGGTGTGTTCCCATGCCTTCTTCATGATCTGCGACGCAAGCTGCGCACCGCTTCCGACGCCGCTTACCTTGACGACGATCGGGTTTTCACGGATGGTCAGTCTGCTGCGGACATATTCAGCAGCTTCCAACAGGGACGTGAAAGAGTTATTCACAGGCTGGTCGGGATCAATGGGAGTCGGTCCGACGTTGATCGGTCCGATCACTTCGCCGCCGTCGGTATCATCATACTGATCCTCACTGACGCCGCCGGTCGGAAGATCCAGAGAATCAAAGATTCCCCCACTTACCGCGGCAATCGCACCGCAAAGAACGCCGAAGATCATGATCACCGATAACAACAAGCCAATCGTACGCAGTGCTCTCTTTTTCATAATGCCCCTCCATATAGAAATATTTATCAAAATGACTGATCGGCCGTCAGTCGCAATCGTTCGTGCAGCCGGATCGGTTTTCTCTTGGTGAAAGAAGCGGTCAACCGTGTGGTTCGACCGCCTGATTTATTGAAATGATACTAATATTTCTTTTGGTATGGTTATTATACCGAATCCGCCGGCTGATGTCAAGCGAAAATTTGTAAAACTCGATAATTTTTCTTCATTTTTTCAAAGATTTTCGTCAGTTGGCCGAAAAATGCTGCGGGATCGTTGGCTATTTTTTAGTTTCGCAACATTTTCGTCACAGATTCTCATGCCCCTTCTCTTCCCGCAGGTACGAAACGCGAAACAAAAACCGTCCTGCCGGGTATGTTCCGACAAGACGGTATTCTGATTCAAATATTGATTTTCTGCACCTTTCCGACGCGTTTTTCCGTTATTGTCCGTCGCCGTACAACGAGTACCTATCCGGGAATATACTGTACTGAAGCAGAAGCACCACGTCGTAAATATTGACGTCCCCGTCCTGTGTGAAGTCGATGCTGCCATTGTACGTGATCGGGTACATGGCCGGATATATACTGTGCTGCAGAAGCAGGACGACGTCGTATATGTCAACGTTGCCGTCGCCCGTCAGATCGCCGGGGATCGGTCCCTCGTCCGGGTGCAGCAGATTATCGAGTTTTTCCAGATAGACGGGGCTGTAATTGACCGGGCCTATTGAATAATGAAGAAGTTTGTCCTCTTCGTTTTTGAGGAAGGTCATCGGCAAATATGCTGAACCGCCGCTCCATCCGCAATTGTAAAGATTTGCGAAATGGCTGTTGTCGTTGAGTTGAGCGCGCAGAACGGTCAGATTCGGATAAGCAGCGCTGAATGACGCGAAACCCGCATCTGACTGGCTGTTGCTTGTCGTGTTTATGAGGATCACAACAACCCGCAAGCCCGCATCACTCACAGCCGACGCGTGGTCATTGAGATACTTGGCAAGGTTATTGGTGTTCGGATCCGATGACCGACCGTATACGTACAGTACGTTCTGAGCAGTAAAATCTTCTTCGCTGTACGCCGTACCGTTTACGGAAAAAGCATTGAACCCAGCGCAGTCTTCCGGCGGATCGACCGTCGGCAGCGGCTCGTCGTAATAATCGCGGTACGGCACCGGATAGGCAGTCGTGAATGCGTCGTCCGTATAGATAGTATCACGGAAATGACTTTCATCAAACGCGGCGCTGCCAAGCAGATAGTATCTGTAATCACTGCCATTCTGAGCAAGTTCCGCATCCCAGGTAACATCAATATTGTAATACTGATTTCCCACTTTGACGATATTCCAGGCATGATTTCCGCCGTTGCCGATACCGGAAATTATGCGGCAGTCGATGCCTGCCATCAGCATCATGCGGTATATAAGGTTGGAATAACCCTGACAGACCGCCGTCCCGTTGATCAGTGCGGCATACGCGGTATACTGCTTTTTGCCGGTACCGGACTCCAGACTGGCATAGTCGTACGTCACGTGCGCACAGACGTAGTCGTAGATCGTTCTGATCTTTTCGATATCGGTTTTTCCTTCAAGGTTCAATCCGGCCATGACGGTGTTGAGCGCTGCCGTAACCGTCTGTTCTTCCTCGTACGTCGTGTACATGCCGGGTGATATTGTGTAGTTAATCTGAAGGCCATATCCCGAATCGAGATAGACGTACGAATAATTAGCCGAGTAACCGCTCATATGAAACCTGATATAGTCACCTTCGTCCGGAACACCGGTATGCGCGATGGCCATATTCATGATCTCGAGGCCGATCGACTGAACGTATTCAAAGTCTTCAATAATCACGGAAATATTGTTTTCACGGTTCTTCAGTTCGTCACGGAGATACAGCGCCGCCTCTTCTATCGATGAAACGATATTCGCCCCGTCATCCGCTGCATCGGGATCCACGGCGGAACCGCTGCGTGTCAGGACAACTTCACGAGCCGCCATATCCGGGCTTAATCCGTCCGTGCCGCCCGTTGGCAGTACGATGGACTCAATGACCGGTTCATCCGCCGCGACGGTCCAACTGCTCATAGCGCCGAAAAGCAGGATCAGCGCCAGAAACAGACTGACCGCGCGGGATATATTCTTGTTCATAACACGTTTCTCCAACAACAAATTCCGGCGAACAGCCAAACTCCGGGAATCGTTTAATCAGCATAGAGGCGACCCGCCATCCGACGGCCGATCGCCTCTATGATTGTCAATACTGTTCAGGGTTGTATTTCATGCAGTAACGGTGCAGCATTTCGGCAACGAGCGATCTCTCCGCAAATGCAGTCGGGAGAAGCTCGTTTTCCTTGCCCGTGTAGATTCCGCTTTCCACAGCCCAGTTCAACGTGGGTACTGCCCATGCGGATACGTCTGCTGCGTCGTCGTATACGTCGATCGCGCCGTCAACGTCCGTGTCGATACCGGTGTATGCCGCATACCGGGCGATGATCGCCGCGGCCTGTTCGACCGTTACGTCGTTGTCCACGCCGAAGCGGCCGTCGCCGTAGCCGAGCACGATACCGTTTTCGGCTGCCCATTCAACGTACGGGGCGTACCATTCGCCTTCGATCGAATCATCGAAGCTCGAGCCCGTGTAAAGGCTTTCGTCAATTCCCGCGATCCGTCCGAGAACGGTCACGAACATCGCGCGCGTCATCGTCGTGGCAGGTGCGAACCGGTTGTCGGACACGCCCTTGAAGATACCGTTTTCATACACGAATCTGACGGCGTCATAGTAAGCGTCCGTTTCCGCCACGTCGACGAACGGATTGATCCATTCGTCCGCCGCAACCGGCTCGATTTCAGCCGTTGCCGTCTGCTTGAAGAATGCTTCGACTTTCACGTCGGTGCGGATATCCAGAACGGTATATTCGGATACGGCGCCAACGTTTCTGCCGTTTACGAATACGGCTTCGATCTCATAGCCCTCGTCGGGAACGATCTCATACTTCATGGCAGAGCCGAATCCGACCTCATACACGCCGTCGTGGCTGATGGTACCGCCGACGCCCGCCGTCGCACTGACGATGAAGCGCAGGCTGAAGATCTGATCCCAGATGTCACGCATATGCTTGTCTTTCACCTTGGGAATGGCAGCCGTTTTCGTTGCACCGCACTTCGTGCAGGTGAACGTCATTTCGCCTTCCGACTCGGTCGTGGCCACTACGGTCACTTCCCCGCCATCCCAGGTATGATCTTCGGTCATCGTTTCGCCGCAGACACACGTACCGGTGTGCGTGCCGTCTTCATTGTCCGTCCAATCACCGAAGTGATGATCCGTGAGTTTTGCGATCGGTTCGGTCTTCGTTGCACCGCAGTCTTCGCAGGTGTACGTCATTTCACCGAATTCAAGATGCGTTGCGGGAGTCGTGATCTCACCGTCGTCCCAGTTATGCGCTTCGTCTTCCGTTTCACCGCATTCGCAGACGTGCGTGTGATATTCGTCGTCCTTTTCGACCCAGTCGCTCCACGTGTGATTCGTGAGTTTCGCGATCTGTTCGGTCTTCGTTGCACCGCAGTCTTCGCAGGTGTACGTCATTTCACCGAACTCAAGGTGCGTTGCGGGAGTCGTGATCTCACCGTCGTCCCAGTTATGGTTGGCAGTTTCCGTGTGGGCGGGATCATTCTTGCAGACGCGCTGATGCTGCGTATCGCTGATGGATTCCCACTCATCCCAATCGTGTCCGAGCGGGTTGCCTACGGCTACCGTCTTGGTCGTATCGACTTCGTCGCAGCGGTCACACTGGACGTAGTAAGTTGCCGGTGCCGTGCAGGTCGCTGCCGTTGCAAGCTGATTGGATGCTTTCGTCGTGAAGCTGTGACCGAGCGGATCGCCTACGGCTACCGTCTTGGTCGTATCAACTTCGTCACAACGGTCGCACTGGACGTAGTAGGTTGCAGGTGCCGTGCAGGTTGCTGCCGATGCAAGCTGTGCCGATGCCTTCGTCGTGAAGCTGTG
>JAZUKT010000303.1:0-43461 GCA_045643445.1 Eubacteriales bacterium | reverse complement strand
GCCGGAGATCGAGTAGAAGGGAACGCCCGCTTCACCGGCCACGGCCTTGGCAATGAGCGTTTTACCGGTTCCGGGAGGGCCTACGAGCAGCACGCCGTGTGGAATCTTCGCGCCGAGCTTCGTGAAATATGCGGGATTACGCAGAAATTCGACAACTTCTTCGAGTTCCGCTTTTTCTTCATCCGCACCGGCCACGTCCTTGAAGAATACCTTCGCCTTGTCAGCCGTTACGAGCTTGGCTTTGGCGCGGCCGACGGAGCCGATCTTCGAGCCTTTTCCGCCTGGCACCTGATTGATGAAGAAAATGAACGCGCCGATCAGAACGACGATCAGGATGATATAGGGAAGCAGCGCTACCCATATCGGAAGCGTATGCGGCGCGGGATAGTCGTAATTCGTGATGACGCCGGCCGCGTGCTGTTCGTCGATCAGTTCGCCGAGATCGTTCACAAAGAGGCCGAGGTCACGCAGTTTGTAGGTGACGTATTTTTCGCCTTCGGTTCCGTCGTCGAGCGTGACGCGCACGGTCATGGAGAGCGTGTTGTTCTCGTCGACCGTGAATTCCTTGACCTGCTCGCTCTGGAACATCGTGATGATGTCGCTGTATACGGGCTTATCCTGCGGAATGGAATCCCACAGGAAGGCCGTAGCGACGAGGATCACGGCGATCAGAAGGATGTAGAATCCTGCGATTTTTATAGGTTTCTTCATACGTTAACTCCTCATAGATAGGTCTGCCGGCATTCAGGGAGCCTGATAGATCTCCGGCTTCAGCACGCCGATATACGGCAGCGCGCGGTACTGTTCCTTATAGTCAAGGCCGTAGCCGACCACGAATTCGTCCGGGATCTGGTAGCCGCTGTAATCGGGGGTGAAATCGACTTCGCGTCTGCTCGGCTTGTCGAGAAGCGTGCAGGTCTTGACGGAGTGAACGCCGCCGAGTTTCAGGTATTCCACGAGATAGGAAAGCGTGCGGCCGCTGTCGATGATGTCTTCGACGATCAGCACGTCGCATTCGGACAGATCGTTCCGATGCAGATCGAGCAGGATCTTGATGCGCCCGGTCGTTTCGGTGCCGCCTGCGTAGGAGGAGACCTTCATGAAATCAATATCGACGGGAATCGTGATTTTTTTCATGAGATCGCCCATGAAAACGACGCTGCCTTTCAGGATGCAGAGCAGCAGGAGCCGTTTCCCCTTGTAATCCGCGGAAACCTCTGCCGCGATGCGGTCGGTCACTTTATCGATGTCAGCCTGCGAGATCATGATGTGATCAATGTCTGCGTCAAGCACGGAAGAATATGCCATGATGATAACCCCCTCAGATATGTAAAGTCAGATACAATCAGTTGTCGTCCGTGACACGGTAACAGACGGAAAGCGCGGCGCCGTCGCCTTGATAAGCGGTACCGTCACGCGGCGGGAATCCGGGAATCCAGAGGATCCCTTCATCGTCGCACAGAACGGGGAGCGCGTCTTTTTCGGCTTCCGAGAGTTTCCGGTCGGTCAGGAGCTTTTTGAGCCGCCGTGTCATGCCGCCGAATCGGTATCGGTCGCCGGGCAGACGGGATCGGACGAAAAGCTTACCCTTTATTTTAGCAGAACAGAAAGACGCGGATATAGATAATTTGTAAATATTTTCACCATTCTTGTCGTTGTCCGGGTGACGAATGCGTTCATTGTGTGAAAAAACGAGCATTCTGTTCCCGGATTGCCAGATAAGGCCGTCGTCCGACCAGACCGGGACGTCGCCGGATCCGTCTTCCGCATGGGCGGGGATCATCCGAACGGTTTTGCGATCCTGACGGTAGAGGATGCCGCCCGGGAGCGCAGCCGTGCCGTCCGACGGATTTTCCCGCAGAAGACGCAGCATCGCGTCAACGTGGCCCGAGGCAAGCGTCGGATGTCCGACCGTGACGTTCGCGTATAACTGACGGAGCACGCGGGAAGCGATCGCCGGATGCAGCGGCTCCAATACAGCGCGTTCAACGTGATCGGTACCCGGTTCGAGTAAATCACGCACCGCGTCGTCGAAATAAGCTGCGTCTGTCCGCAATAACTCCGTCATGCGGGTGACGGCGGCGGCAGGATCGGGCACGAGCTCGTCGAGCAGCGGCGTCAGACGAAGGCGGATCTGATTGCGCGAGCAGTCAGGTACGGCGTTCGTCGCATCGGTCACGTAGGAAATGATGTTTTCGTCACACCACGCGCGGATGGCGGCGGCACGGTCGGCGATCAGCGGGCGCAGGAACCGTCCGTCTCGCACGGGGTCAATGCCGCAGAGGCCGGAAAGCCCGGAGCCGCGCAGCAGATGAAAGAGCACCGTTTCGAGATTGTCGTCCGCCTGATGAGCCGTTGCGATCAGCGGACAGCCGAGATCAGCCGAGAGCCGGTCAAAGTAGGCGTACCGTACGTCGCGCGCCGTTTCCTCAAGGCCGGTGCCTCTTTCGCGTGAGAGAGCCGGCACGTCCGCCCGATAGACGAAAAGCGGGATGCCGAGCGAGGCGCACGTTTTGCGGCAGAATTGCTCGTCGGCGTCTGCGTCTTCTCCGCGGATCTTGTGATTCACGTGGGCGGCGTAGAGCGTCACGCCGAGATCGGCGCATAAATCCTTCAGGAGATACAGAAGACAGGTCGAATCCGCACCGCCGGAATACGCGGCAAGAACAGCCCCGTGGCGGCGGAGCAGATCGTCCATACCGCAGCGGGCAACCGTTTGTGCGAAATTCAAATGCTGCATATCATTCTCCGTTTATTTTATACGAATTCATTCGCCGTCATGCAGTGCGTCGCGCTGAATTTTCGTGACGGCGACGGAAAAAACGAGATAAAAGATCAAAGCTGAGAGTATGTATTCAAACATCCGCGGAAAAAGCGGATAGAGCGAGAGCGCGAGGGAGGGCGACAGACGGCAGCGGACGGCGGCCCGCATCATGAAAAGGGAGCAGGCGGCGAGCGGCGACAGCGCCAACCGGGTCACGCGGCGGAAAAAGGGAAAAAAGCGGGATTCGGACATCGGATTCTCCGGGAAATGCGGGATATATACAAATATTATATAATCCCCCATGACGTTTGTCAACCGGGAATTCGCGCCAGAAAGCCGAGAGCACGATAAAATTGCGGAAAAAACCGGGGAGTTTTACATAGCCGGTTGACTTTTCAGACGGAAATATGATATAATCAACGAAGAACGAGAGAGGGGGAATGACCATGCCGCAGAAAAACAAAATCAGCTTCAGCGTGCGCATCGACGAGGAACTGTACCGGAAGATGATCGCGGCGGCGTCGGCGGAGGGCAGAGATCTCAATAATCATCTGCTTCATCTGATCCGCACGAACGTGCAGTATCACGAGCGTATCCACGGTACGCTTGATATATCGAAGATCCCGCTCCCGACGGACGAAAACGGGCAATCCTGAAAAATACATATATTTTGGAGGACAACATGGCAAAAGAAAAGAAAAAGAGCTCCTTCTGGTCGGAGTTCAAGACCTTCATCGCACGCGGCAACGTCATGGATATGGCAGTCGGCGTTGTGGTCGGTTCCGCCTTCACGGCGATCGTGAACCAGCTCGTATCCGGCATCATCAATCCGCTTATCGGCAAACTGATCGGCGGTGTGAAGCTCGATGAGCTGAAGATTGTTCTGACCGAAGCAACGGAAGACACCGCTGAAGTCGCAGTCCTGTACGGCGCGTTCATCCAGGCGATCATCAACTTCATCATCGTTGCGCTGTGCGTGTTCATCATCATCCGCAGCATCAATAAGGTGAAGGATGCGATGGAAGCGAAGAAGAAGGCGGAAGAAGCCGCAGCAGCTGCAGAAGCAGAAGCCGCACCGGCCGAACCGAGCGAAGAGATCCTTCTGCTCCGTGAAATCCGCGATTCTCTCCAGAAATAAGTGACAAAACGGCGCTGTGTCCGACGGGATGCGGCGCTGTTTTTTATTTTGCTGTTGCAGGATGACGGAATCTGTGGTAGAATAAAGAAAAAACGCGAGGTGCGGCATGAACAGAGAATGGCAGATGGTACGGGACTTTCAGGAAAAATTCGGGCATCCGATCGCGGAGCGGCCGACGATGATGGAGCCGGAGCGCGCGAAGAAGCGGTATGCGTGGATGCTTGAGGAGATCAACGAATTTCTCGAAGCAGAGGACATTACGGAGCAGGCGGATGCCATGATCGACGTCATGTATTTCGCGCTCGGCACGCTCGTTGAGATGGGGATCAAACCCGATCCGCTTTTCGAGATCGTGCAGGACGCGAATATGGCGAAACTCTGGCCGGACGGCAAGCCGCATTATAACGAAATGGGCAAGACGATCAAGCCGACCACATGGGAGGATCCGCATCCGAAGCTGGAGGCCGAGATCGAACGTCAGGCCGCGGAAGCCGACTCATTGGAATAAATCGAAATCAAAAAACTGCCGGAAATCCGAAAAAACGGAGATCCGGCAGTTTTTCATGCTTCGAGCTGGCGGCCGAGAAAACCGGCAGCCGTCTGAATGAGCTTGGCTTCGAGATCCGCGGCCACGGGAGCCTTGTCGGATTCGCCGCCGCGCAGGGATGCGACACAGCCCGTGATGTCGCCCTCGGTGATGATCGGCATCAGACAACCGATCGGGAGACCGCCGTCCACAATGCTGACGCCCTCGTCGCCCGATGCGATATAGAGCTGTCTGTTTTCGACGAGCGCTTCCGCTTCGGCGGTGAGCTTGCGGTCGGTGTATTCGCGCTTCGGAACGCCCGCGCAGGCGATCACGGCGTCACGGTCGCAGATCACGACGGAGAGGCCGCAGGTCTTGCATAAGGTTTCGGCATACTGCGCCGCAAATTGCGCGAGTTCGCCGATGGGAGAATATTTCTTGAAAATGACCTCACCTTCGCGGTCTGTGAAAATCTCAAGCGGGTCGCCCTCGCGGATCCGCATGGTGCGGCGGATTTCCTTCGGGATGACGACGCGGCCGAGATCATCAATGCGTCTGACAATACCGGTAGCTTTCATCTATACAATCTCCTTTGATTTTGATTGGCAGCACGGTTAGTGTTTGCAAATGATGGGAGATTATGCGCCGTCAAAACTAAAAGGAGCAAGGGAGTTTTTGTCAGAAAAAATCAGATGAATCCGCGTACACCCGCGTCATTCTGCGGATTTTACGGTGATGCAGTCTCCGGCGAGCCCGTCTGCCGAAACGCTGATACGGATATCGCCGGGGCGGCCGACGACGGAACGGATGCAGGCGACTGAGGTTCCGGCGAGCGCCTTTTTGTCGGGCCGCGCAAACGATTCGGTTTCGCGCTGATCGCCGCTGTCCGTCGTAAGCAGTTCACCCGCGCCGTCCACCGAGAAGAACAACCGATCAGAGGCAAGCGGGCAGAGCGTGCCGTTTTCATCGACGATGGCGGCTTTCACGTATACGAGATCGTCGCCGTCGGCGGTGATGACGTCGCGTTCCGCTGTAAGAACGACGTGATGCGGCTTCCCGGCGGTGCGGATACTTTCTTCCGCTGCGGGAGCGCCGTGCTCGTCGTACGCCACGACTTTGATCTCGCCGGGCTCGTAGACGGCGTTGTCCCAGATCAGCCGGTAGCGCTCGATCTCGCCGTCCTCGGCAAATCTGCGCACGCCGAAGGATTTTCCGTTGATGAATAATTCAGCCGACGGCCAGCTCGTATAGGCGTGAACCGGGACGATCTTGCCTTCCATGCCTTCCCAGTTCCAGTGCGGAAAGACGTGCAGGACTTTTTCGTCCGTCCAGTGCGCCTTGTAGCCGTAGAAGCGGTTCTTCGGCTGCCCGGTGATGTCCACGATCCCGAAATAAGCGGAACGTGCGGGCCATTCTGCGCGGTAGGGAGTCGGTTCGCCGAGATAATCCATGCCCGTCCAGACGAATTCGCCTGCGAGGAATTCACAGTCGTCCTGCGCCGCCCATTCGCGTTCGGGATAATTGCCCCACGCGGTCGCATCCAGATCGTAGGCGCTGATGGTCAAATCATCGTGCGTGTTGACCGGGATGCCGACTGATGCCGGGAGATGGTAGACGCCTCGGGTGGAAACGCAGGAATCCGTTTCGCTGCCGACGAATCTGACGGTCGGATGCGCCCGGTGAAATTCTTCATAGAGCAGCGGCTTGTAGTTCAGACCGATCACGTCGATATAGTCGGTCATGTGATTTTCAAAAGCGCCGTCCGGATAAGAGATACCGGCCGTGACGAGGCGTGTCGGGTCGGTGCGATGGCAGGTTTCCGTCAAAAATTTCGCGTCGCGCCAGCCTTCGGGATCCCACTGTTCGTTGATCTCGTTGCCGATGGACCACAGAATAACAGAGGGATGATTGCGGTCGCGGCGGATCGTTTCGACGGTGTCCGCTTCGGCGTGTTCGTCAAAATATTTTGCATAGCCGTTCGAAATTTTCGGCAGGCGCCATTCGTCGAACAGCTCATCCATGACGCAGAAGCCCATCTCGTCGCAGAGATCGAGAAGCTCCGGTGACGGCGGGTTGTGGGAGGTACGTATGGCGTTCACGCCCATTTCTTTCATCAGACGGAGCTGACGGCGGAGAGCCGGAACGCTGACGACAGCGCCGATGGAGCCGAGGTCGTGGTGATTGCAGACACCGTTCAGCTTCATGTGCTTCCCGTTGAGGAAAAATCCGTGATCAGCCGTGAATTCGAGCGTGCGGATACCGAATCTCACGTTTTCCGCATCGAGCACCTGACCGTCGGCGCTTCTCAACTCAATATGCGCCGTGTAGAGGTTCGGTTCGTCGGTGCTCCAGAGAACGGGCGAGGGAATACATAAAACCGTGGATAACGCCCCTCTGTACGTCCCGTGATCGGCCACGCAGACGGCTTCACCGCTCGGCGAGAAAATTTCCGCATGGAGAACGGCGGAATCCGATGCCGTATGCTCCACGGATAATTCGAACGCCGCCAGATCCGGGCGTACTTCAAGCTGACGCAGCCAGATCCCGCTGTAGACGATGTGCGCGGCGGATTTCGATACCAGCCGCACGTGACGATAGATGCCCGCGCCGGGATACCAGCGGGAGCAGTCGTGATAGACGGAGGCTGTGACGGCGATCAGCGCCTTTTCGCCGGGGTTGACGTACGGTGCAATATCGACCTCAAAGGATTTGTAGCCGAAATGATTGAAGAAGGCGTGCTGACCGTTCACATAGATATGGGATTCCCACATCACGCCGTCGAATTCGAGCGTCAGGGATTCCATATCGGCCGGAACGTCAACGGAAAGCCGGTATACGCCCTGACCGACGATGGGAAGCGCGCCGGTGCGGCCGGTATGTTCGATCGGATAGTTGATCCCGTCCTGCGACACCTTGCTGAACGTGCAGTCGTTGGTGCTGCGGAATTCGCCCTTGATGGCCCAGTCATGCGGTACGCGTACCTGTTCCCAGTCGCTGTCGTCAAAAGAGGGCAGTACGGTTTCCGCGGGAGCCGAGCCGTCGGGGTAGAACCGGAATTTCCAGCCGTATTTCAGTACTTCTGTTCTGCGTTCCATAGATAGTCTCCTGCTTCGTACGTGATATCTTATTATAATCAATAAATCGGTGCGTGTCAACGGAAAACGGGCGTTGACATGGCAATGTCTGCGTGCTATAATAATAAATAATCCTGAAACTTACCAAAAGGAGAAAAAACAATGCTTAAAATCGGATTTATTGACAACTACCTTGACGAATGGCACGCCAACAGCTATCCCGCGTGGATCGAAGAAATATCCGGCGGAGAAGCGAAAGTAACGATCGCATGGGCCGTGATGGACAGCCCGGTTCCGAGAAGACGTCCCACCGATAAATGGTGCGCGGATATGGGCTTCAAGCTCGCCGACAGCATTCAGCAGGTGATCGAAGAAAGCGACGCCATCATGGTGCTCTCGCCTGACCACTGCCAGCTTCATGAAATGCTCTGCAACCTGCCGCTCAAATCCGGCAAGCCCGTGTTCATTGATAAGACGTTCGCCCCGGATGCCGCGTCTGCCAAGCGTATGTTCGCTCTGGCTGCGGAATACAATACGCCGTGCTTCTCTTCGTCCGCGCTCCGCTACGCAACGGAGTATCAGGATCAGGGACACCTCGACAATATCTGCTCGTGGGGCGGCGGCGGTCTGGATACCTATTCCATCCACCAGCTTGAACCTGTCATGATGATGATGAAGGGCGAGCCGAAGCGTGTCATGGCGATGAGCCACGCGGATCGCACGCACCTTATTATCGAGTTCGAAGACGGTCGTCTTGCCACGATCGATACGCTCGAAGGCGGCCCGTTCATGATGCATCTGTCCGGCGAGCAGGGCAAGCGCGTCGTGGAAGCGAAATCGAGCTACTTCAAGATCTTTATCAAAGAGTTCCTTGAATTCTGCGAGACGCGCATTCCGCCGGTTCAGCCGGAAGAAACGATCGCCATCATGGCAGTCCGCGAAGCCGCTCTGCACGCCCAGTACGCGCCGGGCACGTGGGTAGAGGTTCGGAAATAATCCTGCAATAGTAAAAGGACGGGAGTGATCCCGCCCTTTTTTGTCGGAAAAATTCAGATGATCTCGAGTTCGTCGATATCGGGGAACTTCGGGAACGGCGCGGTCGGCAGCGTCTGATACCAGAACGCCACGCTCATGAAATCATCGCGCCGTGCAAGAAAACCGTTGCGCCGCCAGCCGAGATCCATCAGCGTGACTTTGAGATTTTCGTCAAAGCGGATCGGATCCATGACGTGCCAGCGATACAGGGAGAAGCGCATCTGCGATTTGTAGAGCCCGTCCGGCTTCGAGACCGTGAACATTCCCATGAAGGGAGCCGAATACGTCGTGTAGCGGCCGTTCACGTCCCAGTTCCACGCGCCGCCGAAGTAGTCTTCCGTACCGGTGCCGCAGATCGTCGGATATGGACCGTCACCGTCCAGATAAAACTTGATCTCGCCTTCGCCCCACCAGCCGCCGGCCTGATTCAGTCCGACCGAGAGCGTCGTGCCGACATAATGTCCTTTGCCGACCACGCCGTCGAGGATCGTGTATTCTTTCTTATATTCGACCGGGCGTTCCTGCCGGTACTGCGCGTGAAAATATGCGGCGTCGTCCGGCACGTCGGTCAGCGTGTAATTGATCTGATAGAAGCAGGATTTTTCCTTTTCGGTCAGGTTTTCGATGGTGATGCGGCATTTTTTGCGGAACGGCATTTCCCAGAAACAGTTGAACCCGCGGTTCGGCGCGACGAGAACGGGGAGCGAGGAGAGAACGGGGAAGCGCTCCGTGTCGTCGTTCACATTGTCGTTGTAGCCGAGGCCGAAGAAAGCGTTGATCGGCGCCTCGACCGACGGATTTTCCTGATCGTCCCAGTAAATGCGGATGACACATCCCCAGTGCGTGATCGTGCCGGCAAACCACATACTCTGGATTGCGCCGGGGCCTTCGATTTCGGCGAGCGTAAAGGTTGCGCCGGGAGCAACGTGTACGCAAGGCGAGGACTTCCATCCGAAATCGGGATTTTTCATCGCCATGGCGGCCTTGCCTTTTTCGCCTGTGAAGTTTTCCGCCGAAATGGAGCGCGTTTTCGCGTCAGAGAGGCGGGAGAGATTGCCGAGATTCATACCGAGTCCGTTGAACATGGACGTTACCGATCCTTTCCGATGACTTCGTCAGTGGGTGATACCCCATTATACCATATTATCGCGGATTTGTCATGATCCGTCCGAAAAAAAGTAATATCAGTCAAAAAAAACGAAATATTATTGACAAAAAAGGATAAATAAAGTACACTATACCTTGTATTACTGCGTATGCCGTTTCAGCCTCAAAAAACGTCTGCGCAATGAATCCAAAGGAGAAATCCCCATGAATTACCCACGTTTCAGCGGCATATATCCGCATCTGGCCGTAACCAATGATGAGCATAGCGAATGCGGTATCGGCGCTGTCGTCAATTACGGCGGACGCCTGTACTGGATCACCTATCCGGCAGCCCGTCCGACCGGCAGTACGGATAAACTGTACAGCATCGACGAATCTCTGGATCTCGTGGTGCATCCCGAAAGCGTCGGCGGCACCGATGCGAACAGAATGATCCACCCGAAGACCGGCAAGCTGATCCTCGGCGCGTACGTCATTGACAAAGACGGCACGATCAAGGCCTATGACGTGAAAAAGCTGGAAGGCCGTCTGACGGGCGCCGCTCTTTCGCTGAACGACCCGGACGAATGGGTTTACATCAATACGATGGAAGACGGCTTCTATGAAGTCAACGTCAATACGATGGCGATCCGCCGCCTGCGCCGTGATCTCTGCAACGATTCCGGCCTGCATACGGTAAAGGAAAAGCTGTTCGGCAACCACGGCAAGGGCTGCTACTCCGCGCAGGGTGTCTGCATGTTCTCGAATAACGGCCACCTCGGCATCCTCGCCGAATGGGACGGTAAGGGCGACGCGCAGAAGAAAGCAAACTGGAAGGTCATCGACCGCAATAAATATACGGAAATCACGGGCCCCGGCGGCATCAACGGACCGACTTCCTCGACCGATCCCGTGTGGGCGCTCGGCTGGGATGATAAATCCGTCCTTCTGAACGTTCGTGAAAGCGGACGCTGGACGAGATACCGTCTGCCGAAGGCAAGCTATACGCAGGACGCCGACCACGGCTGGTACACCGAATGGCCGAGAATCCGTCAGATCGGCCCGGATCATTACCTCATGTGCATGCACGGGATGTTCTACGACTTCCCGGGACAGTTCACGCCGCTGCAGAAGAACGGCATCCGCCCGATCTGCCGTCACCTCAAGATGATCGCTGACTGGGATAACTTCGGTGACGAACTGGCCTTTGCGTGCGACGACGCGTCTCCGTTCGATAATCCGCTGCTCGGTCAGCAGTCCAGCAACCTCTGGTTTGCGAAGTACGAAGACCTCGAGGCGATGAGCGAACCGCTCGGCTTCGGCGGCGTCTGGAGCCACGAAAACGTCATCTGCAACGAACCGTCGGAAGCGTTCTTCGTCGGCGGATTCGATCTCAAAACGCTGCACATCTATAACGGCGATATGCTCCGCGTCACCTTCCGTATCGAATGCGATAAGCACGGCTGGGAGGCGTGGACACCTGTTCAGTCTATCGAGATCCACGGCTACTCTTACGTACAGATCCCGCTCGATCTGCCCGAAGGGACCGAATGGGTTCGTATCGTGCCTGAACGCGATGCTACGGGCGTCAGCGCGTTCTTCCATCTCCGTATGAAGAACGACGTTGCCGTAGACGAATCGCTGCTCAAGGGGCTCCACAAGGCCGACAAGCCCGGTGACTTCTGCGCCGGTAAGCTATACCCGCTGGAAGGCCTCGATATGCGGATGCAGTATTACCTCACGAATCCCGACGGCAGCATCCGTACCTATGAGATCGGCGGCGACATGAAGCTGAAAGCCGTTCCGACGCCCGATCCGATGCCCGACGTGGACGCCGAAGTCTTCTTCGATCCGATCGTCCGCGACACCGGCCACAGCTTCGTCCTCATCGACTGCTTCGGCAATAAGTTCCACGTGGCGAAGGGCAATCCCGTCTTTGATCAGCTGGATGCCGCCCGTATCACGCGCGAAGTCGTCACGGAACGCAGCATGATGTATCTCGGCGGTACGTTCTACGAAGTTCCGCGTCCGGCGTCCGACGGCCTCTTCAAGATCAAGCCTGTCGCAACACCGAATGTACGCATCACTGACTTCTGCTCGTGGCGCGGTCTGCTCGTTCTGACCGGCGTTGACGCGAAGGAAGACAGCGAGCATATCGTCCGCGCTGACGACGGCACCGGCCTCTGGTTCGGCAATGTCGATGATCTGTGGCGCATGGGTACCCCGTCCGGCGTTGGCGGCCCGATCGACGGCGGCTTCCTCTACCGCAACGAACAGTCCGAGCCGTTCCTCCTCATGGGCTACCGTCACGTTTCGCTGAAACTGTCGCACGATCAGAAAGAGCCGGTCAGCTTCATGATCGACGTGGACTTCGAAGGCGGCGGCACCTACGGCTGCTGGAAGACCTTTACGGTCGAGCCGGGTGAAGGACAGACCTTTGAATTCCCGGAAGGCTTTGCCGCTCACTGGGTCAAGATCCGTCCGTCGGCAGACTGCCATTGCAGCGCCATCTTCACGCTGAACTGAATATCGTTTAAGCGCTCCTCTGCTTCGGCGGACGGGCGCTTTTCTTTTGAACGATATAAAAAGGCGTGCCGTTCGTTGAGAGCAGCACGCCTTTTCTGAATATTCGGTTTTAGATTATCAGTCCTTGTTGAGCGCCGTGCTGACCGGGACGGAGACCTTCTGATCGTAGCAGGCGAACATATCGGATACACCGTCGGGAACGCGCTTCTGCGTGAGCCAGCTGACGACGGGAACGACGATCAGACCGACGAGCATCGCAAGCATACCGGCGTTGATGGCGGAGTTGAAGAAGTAGCTGAGCACGGCGTTTTCAAGATGAATACCGAGGACGGAGGTGATCACGAATTCCGTCATGGTGATGCCGAGGCCGGTCACGAAGCTTGCCCACACGGCAGGACGGGTGACCTTCTTCCAGAAGAGACCGTACATGAACGGTGCGAGGAAGCATCCGGCGAGCGTGCCCCAGGAAATGCCCATCAGATCGGAGATGTAGAGACGGCTTGCCATTTCCTTGTTGAACGCGACGAGGATGGCGATAGCGGCGGCGATCACGATGGAGAGCGCGATCAGGAAACGCATCAGGAGTACTTCGCGGGATTCCTTGACTTCCTTGTTGCGGCGGACGACGCGGACGAGGTCAAGCGCAATGGTGGAAGCGGAGGTGATGACGAGGGAAGCGAGCGTAGACATCGACGCGGCGAGCACGAGGATCAGAACGAGACCCATGAGCCAGTCGCCGGAGACGCCGATCTTCGAGCAGACGGAATTGAGCATCGCCGGAATGATCGTGTCAAAGGAGGCGGGAGCGCCGGCTTCTGTGAGCGCGATGTCAGCGGCAAAGAGACGGCCGAAACCGCCGAGGAAGTAGCAGCCGCCTGCCACGATCAGAGCGAACGCGGTCGAAATGATCGTGCCCTTCTGAACGGCGCCTTCATCCTTGATGGCGTAGAATTTGCCGACCATCTGCGGCAGACCCCAGGTGCCGAGCGAGGTGAGGATCACGACGCCGAGGAGCTGAACGGGCTGCGGGCCGAGGAAGGACGTGAACGCACCCGAGAAAGTCGTACCGGCAGCGGTGACGGTGCTTTCGGCGGAGAGCTTGGCGATCGCTTCGGTGAGGCCGCCCTGACCCTTCAGCACGGCTCCGATGACGGCGACGATACCGACGAGCATGACGATGCCCTGAATGAAGTTATTGACAGCAGCACCCATGTAACCGCCGATGATGACGTACACGCCGGTCAGAACGGCCATGATGATGACCCACCATGCGTAGCTGACGCCGGAGAAGGCGGAGGAGAAGAGCTGCGAAAGTCCGTTGAACAGGGAAGCCGTATAAGGGATCAGGAAGATGAATACGATAACAGCGGCGGTCAGGCGAAGCGCCTTCGAGCCGAAGCGGAGACCGAAGTAGTCGGGCATCGTGCGGCTGCCGAGGTGCTGCGTCATGATGCGGGTGCGGCGGCCGAGGATGACCCACGCGAGCAGGGAACCGATGAAGGCGTTGCCGAGACCGATCCACGTGGACGCGAGGCCGAAGTTCCAGCCGAAACGACCGGCATAGCCGATGAAGATAACGGCGGAGAAGTATGAGGTACCGAAGGAGAAGGCGGTGAGCCACGGACCGACCGAGCGGCCTCCGAGGACGAAACCGTCAACGCCCTTGCTGCTGCGGCGGCTTACGATGCCGACGAGGAGCAGGATTGCGAAGAAGACGACGATCATGGCAAGTTTGATGATCATGGCGTGAATCCTTTCTGCCGGAATACGGCGATACGGTGGGGTCTGGGCATAAAAAAACCGCCCGGCTCCCATCATGAAGTATGGGAAAGAGGGCGAATAGTTATGCTATTCACGGTACCACCTCTGTTCGTCCCGATCCTTGCGGAAGAGGACCTCATCGGACACGGCTCACGGGGAGATTATGTCCTTCCGCTGTAACGGGCGGTCCCGTTGCTTCCTTGATCCGCGAGGGACGTTCAGAGGCACGGCTCTCGAAAGGTATTCGCACACGGTTTTGCCTGCTGCCTTGCACCGTCCGGCAGTTCTCTGTGCGGCTCGATCCGGGTTACTTGCTTTCGGTCATTGCTTTTAGGTTGTGCATATTGTAGCAGATGCCGCGCCCTTTGTCAAGGGGATTTTCAAAAATATTTCTCATAAAAATACACAATATTCGGCCGACATACGGTGCTTATACAAGATAATGTACCGAAAGAGCGGCGGAGGTCGTTGAAAAACGGGGAAAAATGTGTTATACTGAAGAAAAAGAACGAATAACGGAAGGATGACGACGAATGATGAAACGGATAGCATGCCTGCTGCTCGCGTGCCTCGTGCTGACGGCGTGCGTGCCGGAAACGGAGACGCCGACTGGAACGGAAACGCTGATCCCGGGCGAAACGGAGTCACCGATCGGCACGATCACGGAATCAGAATCGGAAACCGAAACGACGACCGAATCGGAAACGGAGCCGCCGGTACCCGATCTTGAGGAGGCCGCCGCGGCGCTCGTCGGACGGATGACGCTCCGGCAGAAGATCGGGCAGATGCTCATGCCGGCACTCGGCGTCTGGCAGGATGAAGCGGGCACGCTCGTCGGGATCTCGGAACTGAACGAACCGCTCCGTGAGGCGATCCGTACGCTCGGTATCGGCGGCGTGATCCTGTTTGCGGAGAGCACGACCGGCACCGCCTCGACTGTGAGCCTGACCGCTGATTTGCAGGAGGCAGCTTTGTCGGACGGCTCGCTCAGCGGGCTGCCGCTTCTGATCGGCGTTGATCAGGAGGGCGGCACCATCGTCCGGCTCGGTACGGGCACGTCCTTCTGCGGCAATATGGCGCTCGGCGCGGTCGGCGATCCCGCTGCTGCCCGGCAGACGGCTGAAATCATGTCAGAAGAGCTTGCGGCGCTCGGTATCAATCTCGACTTTGCGCCCGTTCTGGACGTCAATAATAATCCCGCCAACCCGATCATCGGTCTGCGCTCCTTCTCGGACGATCCTGCTCTGACCGCGTCGCTCGGCTGCGCCTTCCTCGAAGGACTGCACGACGGCGGCACGGCTGCGGCGCTCAAGCATTTTCCGGGACACGGCGATACCGCGACGGACAGCCACAGCGGCCTTCCGTCTATTGATAAAACGCTCGACGAACTCATGAATTTTGAACTGATCCCGTATCGGGCCGCAATCGAAGCGGGAACCGACGTGATCATGACGGCGCATATCCAATATCCGCTGATCGAGACCGAATCGGTGCCGTCCGCCCAAACCGGTGAAATGATCACGCTGCCGGCCACGCTCTCCCGCACGATCATCACGGGCGTTCTCCGGGAAAAACTCGGCTACGACGGCGTCGTCACGACCGATGCGCTGGATATGGGCGCGATCACCGTTCATTTTGATCCGCTGGATGCGGCGCGGCTTGCGATCAACGCGGGCGTCGATATCCTGCTGATGCCGGTTCATCTTGTATCTGAAGCGGGCATTGCCGCCTGCCGTGACTATATCGACGGGATCGCCGGGATGGTGGAGAGCGGCGCGATCGCGGAGGAGACGGTCACGAAGGCCGCCTACCGCATCGTACGGCTGAAAATGGCGCGCGGACTGATCGACACGAACGGACGCGCGGTGCTTCCTGACCGGGATACGGCCGTAACCCGTGCGCTCGGTACCGTCGGATCGGCCGGACATCACGAACTTGAGTGGGAGATCGCCGAAAAAGCCGTCACCCTCGTGAAAAACGAAAACGATACACTTCCGATCGAACTGCGGAACGACAGCCGCGTCGTCGTTTTCTGCTCCTATGAAAATGAAGTCACCGCAGCGGAGTATGCCGTCAACCGGCTGATGGCGGAAGGAAAAGCCCCGTCGTCCGCCTCGTGTGACATCATCTGCTACCGCGGCCATACGCCCGATGAGTTTGCCGATACGATCGCCGCAGCCGACGCCGTCGTCGCATCCGTGGAGACGGGCAAATCGGCGCAGCTCACCGGCGGCTGGCAGGCGGAATTCCTTGACGCCCTCATTCCGCTTGCGCGCGGATACGGAAAATCAGTTACAGTCATCAGCATCCAGCTGCCATATGACCTTGCACGGTATCAGGCGGCGGACGCGCTTGTCGCCTGCTATAATCCGATCGGCATGAACACGATTCCGACCGCGTATGAGGGAGAAACGCCGACGTACGGCCCGAATATCCCGGCGGCGGTGTATGCCGTGTTCGGCGGATGCGATATCACCGGCAAACTCCCGGTCAGCATTCCGGGACTCGACGACGAATACAACTTTACCGACCGGGTACTCTACGAGCGCGGTTTCGGTGAGACAATTACAAAATAACGGTGGAAAAATCCCGCCGGCTGTGTTATAATAATCCTAACATGATAAAAAGGATGGATCAACTCATGAAATACGACAGCACGTGGGAATCTCTTGATTCGCGCCCGGTACCCGAATGGTTTACCGACGCAAAATTCGGCATTTTCATTCACTGGGGACTGTACTCCGTCCCGGGATTTGCAAAGAAAAATCAGTTTTCCGAGTGGTTTCTGAACCGTGTCCGCTCGGGTGATCCGCAGTTTGCCGAGTACGGTGACTACATGAAGCGCGTCTACGGCGAAAACTTCCGTTATGAAGACTTCGTCGGCGAGTTTCACGCGGAGAACTTCAACGCGGACGAATGGGTGAATCTCTTTGAGCGTGCCGGCGCGCGGTATATGAACCTCGTGTCGAAGCATCACGACGGGTTTTGTATGTATAAGACCGATTACGCCTGGAACTGGAACAGCGTGGACGTCGGTCCGCACCGCGATTTCTGCGCCGAACTGAAAGCCGCCTGCGACAAATCGAAGGTTCGCTTCGGCGTGTATCATTCGATCTACGAGTGGTACCATCCGCTGTATCTTGAAAATCCCGAAAAATTCGCCGTAGAGCATCTCATCCCCATGATGAAGGAGCTGATCGAGAAGTATCAGCCCGCCACGCTGTTCACGGACGGCGAATGGAGCCATCCGGATGAGGTATGGCATTCCCGCGAATTCCTGCAGTGGCTTTATAACGAGTCAAGCGTCCGCGACTTTATCGTGCCGAATGACCGCTGGGGCATTGGAACGCGCGGTCATCACGGCGGCAACTATACGACTGAATACGGCGTCATCGACTCGCAGACGGATTCCGTTCACGATCCCGACCGCACGAGCGAAGAATGCCGCGGCATCGGCGGATCGTTCGGCTGGAACCGTTTTGAAACGGTCGAGGACTATATGTCCGAAGAAAAACTCATTAAAATGTTCGTTGACCTCGTCAGCCGCGGAAGCAATATGCTTCTCAACATCGGTCCGACGGGCGACGGCCGGATCCCCGTCATCATGCAGGAACGCCTGCTCCAGATGGGCGCATGGCTCGACGTGAACGGAGAGGGCATCTACGGCACGAGAAAGTATAAGGTCAAACTTGACGGCGATATCCGCTACACGAAAAAGGATAAGACGCTCTACGCCTTTATCATGAAGTATCCGTTCGGAGACATCGTCCTCGACGACGTACCGTACCGCCCCGGCGTTAAGGCAACGCTCCTCGGCTATGACGGCGCAATCGCCACGGCGGAATCGAACGGGAAGACCGTCCTCCGCTTCGGCGCGATCAACCCGGATGAGATTCGTTCGCACTGCGTGTACGGCGTCCGGCTTGAGGGCTGCCTCGACTGATCCCGTAAAAAACAACAACCGCGAAGCTGTTCGTCAGTTCCGCGGTTTTTTTGTTCTGTCCGGTCGTTCAGACTCGCAGGAGCCATACGCTGTGCGGCGCAAGTACACGGTCGGCCGTTTCAAGAACGCCGAGATCTTCTTTCAGCCAGACGTCGCGCACGGCTTTTCCGCCGATCGGCAGGGATACGGCGCGTTCCTCGTCCGTTCCGTTGAAGACGCAGAGTGCGCGTCCGCCATCCTCAAGCGCCTTTTCATAGATACGCCAGTCGCCGTCCGATTCTTTCAGAATGGCAGGCTCGAGCGCGCCGTCCTGGTTGATGGCGATGACTTCGTCATTCATGTAGAGATCCAGTTCAAAATCCGTCGCTGCCGTCAGATCACAGCTCAGCTGAATCGGAGAGCCGAGCATGGCGCGGAGCGTATAGTCGAAAA
Organism: Eubacteriales bacterium; assembly: GCA_045643445.1. Taxonomy (GTDB): domain Bacteria; phylum Bacillota; class Clostridia; order Oscillospirales; family CAG-272; genus UMGS1696. The sequence goes on along the minus strand of JAZUKT010000303.1, from coordinate 25,176 downwards.
TCATTTCGTCTTCCGTCAGCGTGCATTCAAACAGGTTCATTTTGCCGATGGCGAGCATATCGAGATCATAGTAATGCCCGTGTCCCGCAAACTTCTGCCAGGGCAGATACGAGTTCGCAATTTCTTTTACGTTTTTCCAGTTTCCCGTCGAATCGGTGTGCCCTCTGAACGAATTGGCCGTCATCCGCCAGAAGTCACCGTCGTCCGGGCTGACCGCAACGGTTACACAGAAGGCGATATCCCGTGACGAACGGTTGAGCGCCTCGCGCATGATCTGTCCGTTGATCGGATCGGTCGGCATCCAGTCGTATTTCAGATAATCGATCCCCCATTCCGACCATTGACGGACGTTGTTTTCTTCCTTGCGGATCAGACCGATCCCACCGTTCTGCGGCGGAAAGGCGGGATCCGGGTCGCCGACGGTGCAGCCGGGCAGAGATTCTCTGTCTTTCGGGCAGCCCCACGGTTTCAGAAACGGCGAAGAATAAATGCCGAAACGCAGACCGCGCGCGTGAATTTTGCTGATCATGCCCGCCATGTCCGGGAAGCGTTCGCAGGGCTGAATCGCGTCGCAGGATCCGCCGTATTCACCCTGCCACGAGGAATCAAGATTGACGTACTGATAGCCGTAATCGGCCAACCCAAGCCGATCAAGCTCTTCCGCCGTGCGGAGTACGTCCGATTCCGTGACCCTGTAATCAAAGGCATTCCACGTCGTGAAGCCCATGAGCGGCGTGCGCTGGATATTGCCGGGGAATATTTCAAAACGAACGGTGCGGACGGCCTTGCCGAGAGCGTTCTGCGCGGTAACCGTAACGTTCGTGCAGCCGCTGAACCGCACCTGACCGCGGATCACGGTTCCGTCGAAGGATAATCCTTCCGGCAGACCCTCGACGGACAGCGTGATCGGACGCTCGCCGATAACGGGAATGCGGTAGAAAAACGGCTTGTTCGGGGATGCGCCGAGAACGGTTGGCATGGTCAGGATCGGTCGTCCTGAGAAGGGCGTTCTTTTCGCGATTTTCATGAATGATTCCTCGTTTCGTCTGACTTTACGTTGGTTCGTTTCATTATAGCATAGGTTCGGCCTGATTTCAAGATTGCAGGCCGACTGCGGATAAAATGACCGCATTGGGGTATGCTAATTGGTGAAAAAACCTGCATTGGAGGAAAATATGAATCACGGAGAACTGGCACGCGAGATTCTTGGCCGGATCGGCGGAAAAGAGAATATCGTATCCTATACCCATTGCATGACACGCCTGCGCTTCAACCTGAAAGACGAAAAGAAAGCGGACACCGAAGCTTTGCGCTCAACGCCGGGCGTGATGGGTGTCGTGCAGTCCGGCGGACAGTATCAGGTCATCATCGGCGCGGAGGTCAAAAACGTCTATACGGCGCTATCATCCATGGCGGATCCGGGCGGCGGCGCACCGGGCGGCGGAGAGGAGAAGAAGGACGAGCGGAACGCCTTTGTGCGCCTGCTTGATACGATTGCAGGCATCTTTACGCCCGTCATTCCTGCTATCACGGGCGCCGGTATTCTCAAAGCATTGCTTGCATTGCTGAGCGTCGCAGGTCTTCTCTCGAAGGAATCCGACACCTATACGATCCTGACGGCGTTTGCGGACGCGGCGTTCTATTTCCTGCCGTTTCTGCTCGCGTATTCGGCCGCGCGGAAATTCAATTGCAGCATCGTTTTGTCGATGACGGTCGCCGGGATCCTGCTGCATCCGACGCTGTCGGGACTCCTGAACGGCGGCGAGGCCGTGCACCTTTTCGGTGTGCCCGTTACGCCTGCCTCCTATTCTTCGTCCGTCATCCCGATCATTCTGACCGTATGGTTCCTCTCGTGGGTCGAGCCGATCGCCGACAAAATCTCGTGGAAACCGATCAAATTCTTCACGCAGCCGCTTATTACGCTTGTGGTGACGGGCTTCGCTGCGGTCACGATCATCGGCCCGATCGGTACGCTCATCGGTGACGGTATCGCATGGGGGATCGAGCGGATCGACCGCTTCGTGCCGTGGCTCGTTCCGATGATCATCGGCGCGTTCAGTCCGTTCCTTGTCATGACCGGCACGCACTACGGCCTCATCCCGATCGGAATCAATAATATTGCGACAGCCGGCGTCGATACGCTTGTCGGGCCCGGTATGCTCGGCTCGAATATTGCGCAGGGCGGCGCGTCCCTTGCCGTAGCCGTCCGCACGAAGGATGAGGAACTGAAACAGGTCGCGGCGAGCGCCGGGATCACGGCCGTCTGCGGCGTTACGGAACCTGCCATGTACGGCGTCAATCTGAAACTGAAGCGGCCGCTCATCCCCGTTATGATCGCAGGGGCGGCGGCAGGACTCTATATGGGACTGATGGGCGTCGGACGCTATACGACCGGTTCACCGGGACTGCTGGCTCTGCCCGGCTATATCGGCACGGAGGGCTTTGCCAACATCACGAACGCCGTGATCGCGTCTGTGATCGCTTTCGTGATCGGCTTCGGCGGCACCCTGATCATTCCGCTCGGCGAAAAGAAGAAAGCGGCAGAAGCGAAACCTGCGCCCTCACGCCCGAAAGAGCAGGCAGCCGCCGGGCGGATCACGCTGCTCGCACCGCTTAAAGGCAAGGTTATCCCGCTCTCCGAAGTAAAGGATCCGACTTTTGCGGAAGCGGTGCTCGGTGAAGGCACGGCGATCATCCCCGATACGGGACTGCTTGTCTCTCCTGCTGACGGGATCGTCGAGTCGGTGCCGGAGACGCGCCACGCCGTCATGATGACGTCCGATTCCGGGGCGGAAATTCTCATGCACATCGGGATCGACACCGTGGAACTCGAAGGGAAGCACTTCCGTTCGTTCGTTCATTCCGGCGACCGCGTGAAGGTGGGCGATCCGCTTATCGAATTTGACCCGGACGCGATCCGCAAGGCAGGCTATGATCTGACGACGCCGGTCGTGATCACCAATTCCGATCAGTTTACGGGGATCCGGCAGCTGACGGACGACGTGGTCGAGCGCGCGCCGTTCATGCGGCTGAATACGGATCGGGGGATCATGGGATGAAAACGTTTCCGAAGGATTTTCTGATCGGCGGAGCGATTGCGGCGAATCAGTGCGAGGGCGCGTACCGGGAAGGCGGAAAAGGGCTGTCCGTACAGGACGTTCTGCCGCACGGATTGCGCGGTGAGCGGACGGCCGGGCCAACGCCTGATAATCTCAAGCTCGATGGCATCGACTTCTATCACCGCTACCGTGAAGATATCGCGCTGTTTGCCGAAATGGGCTTTACGGTTCTGCGCCTTTCGATCGCCTGGTCGCGGATTTTTCCGAATGGCGACGAGGACGAACCGAATGAGGAAGGCCTCGCCTTTTACGACCGGGTGTTCGACGAATGCCTCCGTCAAGGAATTCAGCCGCTTGTGACGCTCGCGCATTACGAAATGCCGCTCGGGCTCGCCGAAAAGGTGAACGGCTGGGCGGATCGGCGCATGATCGGCTATTTTACGAAATACGCCGAGACGGTCTTCCGGCGCTACCGGGATAAAGTGAAACTGTGGGTGACGTTCAACGAGATCAACGCCCTGCCGCGTGCGCCGTTCATGGCAGGCGGGATCATGACGCCGCCCGACAAAATCACGGACGAAATGAAGATGCGGGCGATGCATTATCAGCTGACGGCGAGCGCGGCGGCGGTAAAACTGTGCCATGAGATCATCCCGGACGCGAAAATCGGCTGTATGATCCTCGGTGTGACCGTCTATCCGCTGACGCCGAGGCCGGAGGACGTGCTTGCCGCGTATTTCCGTGATCGGGAGACGATGCGGTTTGCCGACGTGCACGTTTTCGGCGCCTATCCGCACGATTTTCTCGCGGAACTCGAACGGAAGGGGATCGACGCCGATATCACCGAAGCCGATTTGAAGGTGCTCCGCCATACGGTCGACTTCGTTTCGTTCAGTTATTATTCGAGCATCTGTGAAACGACCGATCCGACCGCAGCCGAAAAGACGGGCGGCAATCTCTCGAAGGGATACCGCAATCCGTACCTCACCTCGACCGAATGGGGGTGGCAGATCGACCCGGTCGGCCTGCGCTATACGCTGAATCGGCTTTACGACCGCTATCGGGTGCCGCTGTTCATCGCAGAAAACGGATATGGCGCAGTCGATGAAGTCGTCACACGCCCGGACGGCACGAAAACCGTTGAGGATACGGCGCGGATCGACTACCACAGACGGCATCTGACCGAAGTCCTGCACGCGCTGGGCGACGGCGTACCGGTGATGGGCTACGCCTCGTGGGCGCCGATCGACCTCGTGTCCGCATCAACCGCCGAAATGAAGAAGCGCTACGGCTTTATTTATGTGGATCGGAACGATGACGGCTCCGGCACGATGGAACGCTGGAAGAAAGCGTCGTTCGACTGGTACAAGGACGTTATCCGCACACGCGGCGCGAGCCTGGCGGAAGAGAACCGGGAACCGCTCGGCGTCTGAATCATGCGAAGGCTTCCGTTCGCCCGTGGACGGAGGCCTTTTCGCCGCAAAAGAAAAAACGGCCGGAATTTCATAAATCTCTTGGAAAAATCTTCAGAATATGGTATAATACAGTCAAGAACAGACATCGGGAGGCGGAGAACGTGTATAAGATCGCCATCATCGGCAGCGAAAACTCGCATTGCATGGGCTTCGCGTCCATCCTCTGCCCGAAGGAGGGCGAGCGCCGCCTGCCGGATCTCGAACTGATCGGTGTGATCGGCAGTGAAGAAGCAAACCGTGCCATTCTTGATTCAACCGCGTGCCCGGATGCATCCACTGATCCGTCTGCTTACGTCGGTCAAGTCGATGCGGTCATGGTTACCGCGCGTCACGGCGGCGATCACCTTCGACTGGTGAAGCCGTACATCGACGCGGGCTGCCGTAAAATCTGGCTCGATAAGCCGATCACGGCGTCCGCGGAGGATGCTGCCGAACTCGTCCGACTCGTGAAGGAGAAAAACGTGCTCCTCTGCGGCGGCTCGTCCGTTGCGGGAGCGCCCGGCACGAAATATATGCAGTCGGTGATCGCCGAAAACGGCGGAAATATTCTCGGCGGACACATCACCGCACCGATCAATATGGTGAATCCCTACGGCAATTTCTGGTTCTATTCGCAGCATCTCGTCCAGCTTGTGACGGAGGTATTCGGACAGCGGATCACCTCGCTTTCGGCAAAAGAAGCGGCGCACGGCGTCCACGCGATCTTTCATTATCCCGATTACGACGTGACGGCTTTTTTCGGAGCCGGGTACGGCGTGAACGTCTATATGAGCAACTACTGGATCGAGTGGAAGGACGTTCCGCTGATCGGGGAATATTACTGGCCGGAACTCGTCGAAGTGGCTGAAATGCTGCAAAACGATACCGTACGCCAGACGCCGGAGGAAGTCGTCTATCCCGTTTATGTGATCGACGCCGTCATTCGCTCGATGGAGCAGGACGGCCGTGAGGTCAGCTTCAATATAAAACCGGAGGAACAATCATGACAGCCTTAACCAAAGATAATTTTGAAACGTGCGTACTCGAATCCGATAAGCCCGTGCTCATCGACTTCTGGGCGACGTGGTGCGGCCCGTGCCGGATGATCGCGCCGATCGTGGAAGAGATCGCGGCGGAACGGACGGATATAGTGGTCGTCAAATGCAACGTTGATGAAGAGGAAGCGCTCGCCGTGCAGTTCGGCATTTCGAGCATTCCGACGCTCGTTCTGATGGATAAAGGGACTGTGCGCGCCGTGACCCGCGGCTATATGCCGAAGGAAACGCTGCTCCGCGAACTGGGACTGTAATTTATTATAGGAGGTCAGACATGAATAAACTGACAGACTTTTATACGCTCAAAAACGGCGTGAAGGTGCCCTGCGTGGGTTTAGGCACCTGGCAGACGCCGGACGGTGACGTGGCGCGGGACAGCGTGAAATGCGCCCTCGAAAACGGCTACCGTCACGTAGATACCGCTGCTGCTTACGGCAACGAAGTCAGCGTCGGCGAAGGTATCCGTGCATCCGGCGTTAAGCGCGAGGACATTTTCCTCACGACGAAACATTGGATCAGCGACCGCGGATACGAAAAGACGATCGCCGCGTGCGAACAGTCGCTCAAGAACCTCGGCACCGATTATCTCGACCTGTACCTGATTCACTGGCCGGCTGTCGAGAAAATTTCGGCGGAATGGAAAGAGATCCACGCCTCCACCTGGCGCGGCTTCGAGAAGCTGTATCAGGACGGCAAGATCCGTGCGATCGGTGTATCGAACTTCCTGCCGACGCAGCTTGAAGCGCTCCGTGAATTCGCCACCGTTTTCCCGATGGTCAATCAGATCGAAGTACATCCCGGCTACAATCAGCCCGAAGTCAGAGCCTACTGCGAGAAGAACGGCCTGCTTGTAGAAGCGTGGAGCCCGCTCGGCTGCGGCAAGGTGCTCGGCGACCCGACAGTCAATGAGATCGCTGCTGCCCACGGAAAGACCGCCGCGCACGTCTGCATCCGTTACGCACTCCAGCACGGCTGCCTGCCGCTTCCGAAATCCGTCCACGCGGAACGGATCGTTGACAATACGAACGTGTTCGATTTTGAACTTACCGCGGACGAAATGGCGAAGCTCGACGCCATGCCCGTGACCGGATACAGCGGATTCTACCCGGATGACGCGCCGGCCGACGTGCTGTACGGCTGATCCCGCATAACAATAAAACCGTTGTGAAGGATTCCTCCACAGCGGTTTTTCTTTGTCTGTTTCCGTTACGGGGTGATTGGCGCAAGATCGCCCATGCCGTCGATTCCGTCATTGACTGCACCGTCTCCGAAGAAGCCGCGGCCCGCACCGCCGTTGTTCGTCATACCGCCGTTGCCGTTGGTCATTCTGCCTGCCTTGCCGGTGTCGGGCGTCATATCGTTTTTGCCGCCGTCATCCTTGTCCTCGATCACGCCGTCGCCGTCGTCATCGCCGAGCGTGTTGTGCTGCTTGTCCGTATTCGTCTTGTCACCGGACGTGCAGGCCGTGAAGATCAGCGCGGCGGTCAGGAGGATCAGCATAAGGGAAATGAATTTTTTCATGATTCTGTTCCTTTCAGTGGATTCGATGATAGTATGCGCTGATCACGAAAAAATATTCGGCGTCCGACACACGGGCGATTTTATGGAAAACACTTGCAATTTCGGATAAAAATGGTATAATAATCATGAAAATCATAACAAAATCCTTATGAGGCACATATGACGATACGACATATACGGATTTTTGAGGCGCTCTGCCGGAACGACTGCAATATGACGCGGACGGCGGAGGAACTGTCGCTCTCACAGCCCGCGGTCAGCTTAGCGATCTCGGAACTGGAGAATTACTACGGCTTGCGCTTTTTCGACCGCATCGGACGGCGGCTGATCCTGAACGGAGCGGGCGTGCGTTTCCTTGACTACTGCCGCACGATCACGCATACGTTTGACGATATGGAACGTACCGTGCGAAACTGGGAATCGAGCGGCGTCATCCGGGCAGGCGCGAGTATTTCGATCGGTTCCATGCTGATGCCCGAATGGGTGTCGCAGTTCCGTGTGACGCATCCCGATACGACGGTGCGCGTCAAGATCGACCGGTCCGACCGGCTGGAGAACGCGCTGCTCGATAATTCGCTCGACTTCGCGCTGATCGAAGGGATCGTGCATCATCCGCATCTGATTTCGGAGAACTACATGGAAGACCGTCTCTCCGTGATCACGTCGGCGTCGGAATATGAAAACGGCGCGACCGTGTCGGCGGACGAGTTTCTCCGTATGGATTTTCTTCTGCGTGAACACGGAAGCGGCACGCGTGAGGTTTTTGAAACGGCGCTCTCCGCAGCCTCACTGCCTCTGCCGGAGCCGATCTGGGAAAGCCTCAGTACGGCGGCGCTCATGAACGCGGCTGCTGCGGGACTCGGAGCGGCTGTCGTACCGCGTCGGATGGCAAAGGAGCGGATCGAACGCGGGGAAGTGCATGAGATTTTCGTGGAAGGCGTTGATTTCCGCCGGGAATATAAGATCGTCTTCCATAAGGATAAACAGCTCTCGGCGTCGGCTCTGGCTTTCCTCGAATTGTGCCGCGCTTCGTCGAACGGCTGACTCCAATCGAATAAAGAAAAGGCGTACCGCACGGAAAATGCAGTACGCCTTGTTTGGTTGTCGATATGCTGATTATGCTTCAGCGGATTCGGCAGCGGCAACAGCCGTGATGTGCGGGTTGACGCCGTTGTACCAGTAGAGGAAGCCTTCCATGTCGATCACGTCGCCGATCTGGAGAGCCTTAACGGCAGCGTAAACGTCGGTGGTGTTGTCGCAGAGGTAGGATTCAACGGTGAAGGTGTAGGTGTTTTCGCCGAGAGCAACGTTGAAGTACAGGTCGTTGCCGTCTTCGCCGGAGCCGTCCCAGTTGTAGAGGAATGCGGCTTCGTTGCCGTCAGCATCGGTGCTCGGAGCAACGGTCATGCCCTTGAAGGCGACGAGCTGGTTCTGCTTTTCGATGAGTTCATCGGTGCCGAGAAGAGCGGTAACGTCAACAGGAGCAGCAACGTAATTGCCTTCTTCGATTTCGAAGGTAGCGCCTTCAGCGAGTTCAACTTCGCCGGCCCATTCAGCCTTGAAGCCGGTAACCTTGATCTTCGTACCGACGGTCAGCTTTTCGTAATCTTCTTCGGAGCAGACCATGTTGTAGAGGAAGTAAGCGCCGTCCTTGTCCTGCGTGTAAACGGTAGCCTTGTTGTCCCACCAGGACTGCTTGGCCTGAACGTAGGTTTCGATGGTCACTTCGGTGTCGAGTTCAGCGGCAGCGTATTCAGCGTAGGTCATAACGCCTTCGCCCTTTACGTCTGCTTCTTCAGCGGGAGCCGCTTCGGTTTCTTCGGGTTCGGTTTCATCGGGGATAGCGGGTTCCGTTTCGGAATCGGTTGCGGGTTCGGTGTCAACGATCTCATCCGTAGCGGGATCGGTTTCTTCGGGCTTTTCTTCAACCTTGGTGCAGCTGACTGCAGCGAGGATCAGGCAGAGAGCCAGAGCGAGAGCAAGAATCTTTTTCATTTTGGGTACTCCTTTTTGTTTTTAAGTGTGAAACACTATGATTATTATACATCAAAATCCGAATAAGTCAAGGTGATTGCGCTATTTTTTCACGCTTTTCGCCTTGATTAACAGATATAGTCCGTACAGGGCAATGCAGAGCCACGTTGCGCCGAGACCGATGAGGAGAGCCGTCGCCGTTCCGGGCATCGGACCGAGGTCGGTTTCAGCCGCGTTTTCGCTCCGCTGATCGAGCCGGTAGAGCGCGTTGACGTTCTCGAAGAGCGTTTCCATGTAGTCGTCGTCGATCGTCTGACGGCGGCGGACGGATTTCGTGACGTCTTCGATGAGCTGACCGGCGGCGTCGCGCAGAGAGGCGGAACCGTTGAAGGCGGGCGTAACGAAGGTGTCGGACGTGTGGGAAAGCAGGAGTTTCGTCGCTTCGATCTTCACCTGATAATGCGTCGTGTTGTCTTCGCCGCCGCGGGCGAGATAATCCTGATAGGCGGGATCGTTCTGCGCCTTGCTCGTGACGGGGATATAGCCTTCCGTTTCGGCGTAGCCGATCTGAATGTCGTTCGTGAGCAGATACTGCATGAAGAGCCACGACGCGAGGACTTCACCGGGATCTTCCTTATTGAAGATGCAGACGGACGGGCCCTGCGAGATCATGGCGGGGTGATCGGGATCGACCTGCGGAACGGGGCGAACCGCCGTATCGAAGCGAACGATGGATTCCTCGCTGATGTCGGAGAGCGGCGCGTCCGAGCCCATCCAGGTGGCGCCGGCGGTGGAGTCGATGGCGAAGACGCACTGACCGGCGTTCAGAAAGTTCGCGGGATAACTCGAGATCTTGAACGTTGAGAACGCGCCGGTCGCCGTGTGTTCGGCCACGGTGTAGAGGAGAGAGCGTGTGTTGTCGTTGAAAATGAGAATGTCGCCGCGTTCCGTCGAGTAATCGTACCCGTTCTGACGGAGCAGCTGGATCATCATGTTGTCGGTGGATTTGTAGATGAACGGGATCATCGTTTTCTGCCCGTTCAGCGCGTAGGTGCCGTCCTCGTTTTTCGCGGCGGCCGCGTCGGAGACTTCCCAGATGAAATCCCACGTCAGAACGTCGGGCACGGTGTAGCCGAGCGCTTCTACGAAATCACGGTTGATGTAGCAGGCCTCGGTCGAGCGCATATAGGGGAGCGCGTAGAGCGTGCCGCCGATCACACATTCGCCGAGAAATTCCGGGATGATCTCGTCTTTCGCCGGGCCGTCGAAGAGCAGCTCGCTTCCGCCGAGTCCGTAGCGGGCGTCTGCCGCCAGATCATCGAGCGGAGCGACCACGTTTTCGCCGGTCAGATAGGTCATGATGTGGTCGGGATACGTGATGCAGATGTTCGGCGTCGTCTCGGTTGCGATGTTCGTGATGACGTCGTTGTAGATCTTCTTGTAGTCCGTGTAGAGGCGGATGTTGACGGTGACGTTCGGATAAAGCGCGGAGAATCCGGCGGCCGCGTTTTCGTACACGTGCGTCTGCGCCTTGTTGGTATCGTTTTTCGCCCAGAACGTCAGCTCGTAATGCTTGTCCGTGTCAAACGATTCCGGCACGTCGAACGAGTGACGCTCGCGGGAGCCGTGGCAGGCGGTCAGCGAAAACAGAGTGAGAAGAAGCAGCAGAACGGCGGTGATTCGTTTCATCATCCCTTCGTACCTCCTCTCGAAACGCCTTCCATGATCTTCTTGTGGAAGATGAGAAAGAGCACGATCAGCGGAACGGAAATGACTACGACGGCGGCCATCATGGCGGGAATGTTCTCGCGTCCGAAGCCGTTTTCGCGGATCTCCTGGATCCCGTTCGATACGAGGAAATACGCTTCGTCATCCGTGATCAGGCGCGGCCAGACGTAGGAGTTCCAGCATTCGATGACCTTCAGGATCGTGACGGTCACGATGGTCGGCTGGCAGATCGGGATCATCACCTTGAAGAGAAACTTGAGATCGGTGGTTCCGTCCACTTTGGCGGCCTTGTATAATTCGTCGGGCACCGACTCAAAATTCTCTTTGAGCAGGTAGATGTAGAAAACCGACGTGACGGACGGAAGAATGAGTCCCCAGAACGTGTTGCACATCCCGAGATTCGTGATCGTCTGGAAATTCGTGATGATGACGAGTTCGTTCGGGATCATCATGAGCGAGAGGAAGAAGCCGAACGCGAGATTTTTGCCGCGGAATTCGAGGCGTGCGAACGCATAGGCGGCAAAGACGATGACGAGGAGCATCAGAGCTGTCGTTGCGGCGGTAAAGATGAGCGTGTTCAGAAAATACCGGCCGAGATTCACTGAAGTGAAGGCGTCGAGGTAGTTCTGGATCGTCGGGGAAAGCGTAAAGAATTTCGGCACGTATTCCGCGTTGTAGGCGCTGTAGCTTTTGAGCGAGGTAAGCAGCATCCAGTAGAACGGGAAGAGTACCATCAGCGCCCAGAAGACGAGCAGTACGTAGATGAAAACGTCGCGTACCGTTTTGCGTCGGGCAGCCGTTTTTTCGATTTTTTCAAAATCAGTCTGATGATTCATAGTGAGCCCCCGTCAATAGTGAACGTTCTTTTTGCTGATGAGCAGATTGATGACGGTGATCGTCAGAACGATCGCAAAGAGGATGAGCGCCGCTGCCGACGCATAGGACGGATATCCGCCGCTGTCGCCGTAGAGCATATCGTAAACGTAGCCGACGATGGTGTTCATCCCGGCGGCGTTCAGATTGGTGCCGAAGAGAGCGACCGCGTCGCTGTACGCCTTGAACGCGCCGATGAAGCCCGTGATCACGAGATAGAAGATCATCGGGGAGATCATCGGGAGCGTGATCTTCGTAAAGACGCGCCACCGCGGCGTTCCGTCGACTTTCGCAGCGTTGTAATAGGTCTGATTCACGGAGGCGAGCGCGCTCGTGAGGATCAGGATTTTGAACGGCAGTACGATCCAGATCGTGTAGAAGCAAAGGACGAACATTTTTGCCGCATAAGGGCCGTCAATGAAGTCAACGCCGTTTCCGCCGAACCAGGTGATGACGAGATTCACGAGCCCGTCCGTGTAGGCGGTCTTTTTGAAGAGGATCATGAAGACGAGACCGACGGCGAGCGTGTTCGTCACATACGGGAGAAAATAAACGGTCTGAAAGAGATTGCGGAGCGGCTTGATGGCGTTCAGCCCGAGCGAGATCAGGAGCGCGAAACCGGTTGAGAGCGGCACGGTGATCGCCACGAGCAGGAGCGTGTTCTTGAGCGCCTGAATGAAGTAGGGATCGTGGAGAACGTAGGAATAGTTGTAGCCGCCGACGCCGAAGAACGTCTGGGAGGCGGAGTTGTAGCCTTCCTCAAAGGAGTAAACGAGTACGTCGACGAGCGGGTAGATCATGAAAACGCCGAGAAAGAGAATGGCGGGCAGAAGATACAGCCACGCTTTCGCATTTTTCGATTCCATCAGCGCACCTCGCAGTCAAGCCGCACTTCGGTCGCCGGGTCGAACAAGTGGACCTTTTTCGGCAGAAGCGCAAAGCGAACCTCATCCGCACCCGTTTCGATCACGGTTTCCGAACGGACGATCGAGCGGATCGTGTCGGAGAGGGAAGCGTCGTTTTCCGAGAGGATGCTCGTGTCGCGTCCCATGACCTCGATTCGGTCGAGACGGCAGCGGAGCGCGCCCTCGTTCGTCGGAATAAAGCCTTCGGGACGGATGCAGACGATCACGTCGCCGTCCGGGGCGTCCGTTCCGAGCACGTCGGCCTCACCGATGTAAAGCCGGCCGGCGCGCACGGAACCCTTGAATACGTTGATCGCCGGCGTACCGAGGAATTTCGCCACAAAGAGATTGGCGGGATTGTCGTATACGTCCTGCGGCTTGCCGATCTGCTGAACGACGCCGTCCTTCATGACGATGATGTGGTCGGAGATGCTCATGGCCTCGTCCTGGTCGTGCGTGACGAAGACGGTCGTGATGCCGGTCTCGTGCTGGATGCGGCGGATCTCCTCTCTGGTCTGGAGGCGCAGCCGCGCGTCGAGGTTTGAGAGCGGTTCGTCGAGCAGGAGTACCTTCGGCATCTTGACGAGCGCCCGCGCGATGGCGACTCGCTGCTGCTGGCCGCCGGAGAGCTCGCTCGGCTTGCGGTCCATCAGCGTGTCGATCTGTACGAGCCGCGCGGCTTCCGTTGCTTTTTCGAGCATGACGGCTTTCGGGAGCCTGTCCTTGCCGCGCAGATTCTGAAGCGGGAAGAGGATGTTGTCGCGCACCGTCAGATGCGGATAGAGCGCGTAATTCTGAAAAACGAGACCGACGCCGCGGTTTTCGGGCGGGAGAGCGGTCACGTCGTCGTCGCCGAAATAGATCTTGCCCTCCGTCGGCTTTTCGAGGCCGGAGATCAGGTTGAGCGTCGTGCTTTTGCCGCAGCCGGACGGACCGAGAAGCCCGATCAGCTTGCCGTCCGGGATCTCAAAATTGAAGTGATCGACCGCACGGACGTCAGGCAGTTTTTTGTTGCGGTTCGGGTAAATTTTCGTCAGATTTTCGAGTACGACTTTCATGGCGTTGCGTCCTTTCCGAAGACCGGCAGACTGCGCGGTGTAATAGAAAGATCATGGGTTATTTAAGAAGGAAATAAATCCCTTATCAATATTATACCTGCCGCCGCATCCCTTGTCAATATTGAAGCGCACGAAACGTCGGACGGATTCGGCCGGTTCTTTAGGCGATTTGCCGCACGGCGAAAAAATACCGCCGATCCCGATCGTGAGACCAGCGGTATTCCCGTACCCCGAAGATTCAGACTGGACGGTCAGTAGCTTTCTTCTTCGTTCTTCTTGTTCTGATTCTGATTCTTATTCTGATTCTGGCTGTTCTTGTTCTGGTTCTGATTCTGATTCTTATTCTGATTCTGGTTGTTGTTGTTCTGATTCTGATTGTTGTTGTTCTGGTACTGGTTCTGATTATTCTTATCCATTTTTCCTTCTCCGTTCTTATACGCAAATATCGGCTCAGGGTACGACACTATTGTTGCCGCCCGCCCCCAGATTTATTCAGAAAAATCATTTGAATCATCGAAGCGTCCCGAGCTTCTGACGGATCGTGAGAAGGATTTCGGCGGTCTGCGCACGGTCAAGTACCTCGTTCGGGGAGAGCTGCCCGGCGCCGGTACCTTTGAAGTAACCGCTCGCAGTCAGGGCATAAAGCGAGCCCTGCGCCCAGGCGGGAACGGCGGAGCTGTCGGCGAAGACCGGGACGGCGTCGGGCGTTTCCGCTCCGAGAATGGCGTTCAGAATGACGGCGGCCTCAGCCCTTGTGATCGAATCGCCCGGCTTGAAGCAGAGCATCCCGTTCTCATAACTGCCGCGGATGACGCCCAGCCGGTAAGCGCGGTCGATATAGCCGGTGGCGTCGGGCGAGATAGCGGCGTTGTCGGCGAATACGGTGGCCGTCGGCTCAATATCGCCCGAACCGAGCGCTTTCATCACCGTGACGAGGAAATCCTCGCGGCTGATCCGTTCGCCCGGGCGGAAATAGAGCTGCCCGTCAACCGATTCGACCTGCATGGCGTCCTCGGCAGCCATCACGAGCGCCGCGTTGTACGCCCAGTGACCGTCCATGTCGGCGAAAACGAGATCGGCAGCCGCCCGCGCCACCTCGACCGAAACGACGGCGTCTTCGGCATAGTTGCCCCATTCGTCACGCACCGTGTAACTGAACGTGTCCTTGCCGACGTATCCGTCAAACGGCGTGTAACGGTAGTCGCCGACCGACGGGCTGATCACCTCAAGAATCCCGTGCCGGGGCGCTTTTGTCACCTCGAAGATCACGGCATCACCGTCGGGATCGGAGCCGTTCAGCGTGCCGTAGACGGTGATGTCCTGCTGCGTCCAGACGGAATCGGGGAATGCGGCGGCTTCGGCGGCGGAAGGAGCGGCAGTCGGTGCGGCGTTGACGGTGTCGGTGAATTTCAGAGCGCATTCGATGCTGTATTCACCTGCGGCCTTGAAGCGGAACGAACTTGTTCCGCAGGCCGCAGACGGAACGAAGCGGAGGGAAGAGAGCGCCGCCGCTCCGATCAGCTGATTGGCGATCACGGGCGCGGAACCGAAGTACAGCGTCCCATCAGACGATGGCGGCAGCGCGGTGATCACGACGGAATCGAGCCTGCAGCCGACCGCCTTTTCAAAATCGGAGCGTGAGAAAGTCACTTCCGTGCCGACGAGCGAAGAGCGGATCATTCCGTCACCGGCGGCGAGAAGCGGGAGTCCGGGCGTGAGCAGACCGCCGGAGAAAGAATAGGCCGCGGCGGAAACGGTCAGCGGAGCGATAAGGAGCAGCGCGGTCAGGAGAAAGAGAGTGATTTTTTTCATAATATAGCGTCCTTTCATCGGAATACGGGATCAAAATTCTGTTTTCATCGGATTTTATTCCGTCGTCGGCGCGGATATGCCGGACAAAGGCCGGATTTTTATTGAATATTTCCTCAAAATTCTTGCAATTGCGTGAAAGACGATGTATAATATGAAAAAATACCCGAATGGGGAGGAATTATTATGCTCAACATCAGAATCGAAAGAACGGCGACCCCGAAAACCAAGCCGGATTATAAGAAACTCGGCTTCGGCAACTATTTCACCGACCATATGTTCCTAATGGATTATTCCACGGAAAAGGGCTGGCATGACGCGCGCATCGTACCGTACGCACCGCTCGCGCTCGATCCTTCCGCCATGGTTTTCCATTACGCGCAGGAACTGTTCGAAGGCCTGAAGGCATACCGCAGAGCAGACGGCGGTATCCAGCTCTTCCGCCCGGACAAGAACATTGAAAGAATGAACAATACCTGCAAGCGTCTCTGCGTTCCGACGATCCCGGAAGAGGACGTGCTCCAGGCTATTAAAGAAACCGTTATGACGGACGTTGACTGGGTTCCGTACGACGAAGGCACTTCGCTCTACATCCGCCCGTTCATCATCGCGACCGACGCGCACCTCGGCGTACATCCGTCGCACAGCTATATTTTCTGCATCATCCTCTCCCCGGTCGGCTCTTACTATGAAGCCGGCATCAACCCGGTCAAGATCTTCGTCGAACGCGAATACGTCCGCTGCGTAAAGGGCGGCACGGGTCTCGCCAAGGCAGGCGGCAACTACGCGGCCTCCCTGATCGGTCAGAAGAGAGCGGAAGACCTCGGCTACGCGCAGGTTCTCTGGCTCGACGGTATCCACCGCAAGTACATCGACGAAGTCGGCGCCATGAACGTCTTCTTCGTGATCGACGGCGTTGTCGTTACCCCGGAACTGACGGACGGCAATATCCTGCCCGGCGTTACGAGACGTTCCTGCGTGGAAATGCTCAAGAAGTGGGGCGTTCCGGTTGAAGAACGCAAACTCTCCATCGACGAAGTCATCGAAGCCAATAAGAACGGCAAGCTCGACGAAGCGTTCGGCACCGGCACGGCAGCCGTTATCTCCCCGATCGGCGAACTGTTCGACGGCGACTCCCGCATGATCATCAATAATAACGAGATCGGCCCGATCGCACAGAAGCTGTACGACGCCATCACGGGTATGCAGTGGGGCAAGAAGCCGGACGACATGGGCTGGATCGTCAAACTGAGCTGACGCGAAATATCGAAAAATAAGCGGCGCTACACTTGACATTATGTGCCGCGCCTGCTATAATATGGCTGATCCCAAATCTATTCGGAGGTTACATAACATCATGAAAAAAATCGCTGCTCTCGCTCTGGCACTCGTCATGGTCTGCCTGGCACTCGCATCCTGCGGCGCACCGAAAGTAACGGCAAACTGCAAGATCTCCTTCATCATTGACGGCGAATATATCCTTCAGGAATTCCCGGTCGAAGCTGTCGGCACGGAAGAGAATCCCCCGACAGTCCTTCAGGCTGCCAGAGAAGCACTTCAGATGGTCGAATATAACTATGCACTCGACGACGAAGAACTCGGCTTCTCCAGCGTTTCCTATGACGGCGTAGATTATACGACCGGTATCGACGCTGACGGCAACATCTGCTACTGGGGCTACACCGTAAACGGTGAAGAACCCGAAAAGGGCAGAGCGGGCTCCAACGCCGTTCTCGAAGGCCAGAACATCGTCTTCACCTACATCTGCGAAGCGATCGACTGATAGCTGACTGACACAAAAAAAGAGCACTCCGTTTGTGAAAACAGGCGGAGCGCTTTTTGTTTGTGTAATTTGACTCAGTTGAACAGCGAGGACGAGAGATACCGTTCGCCGGTATCAGGGAGAAGAACGACGACGGTCTTTCCGGCATATTCGTCGCGGGATGCGATGCGGATGGCTGCCGAGAGCGCCGCGCCGGAGGAAATGCCGACGAGGATGCCTTCCGTTTTGCCGAGCGTCCGTGCCGCCTCGTATGCCTCGTCATCGGTGATCGGCACGATTTCGTCGTATACGGTCGTGTCGAGCACAGCGGGAACAAAACCGGCTCCGATGCCCTGCAGCCCGTGAGGACCTGCCGGTTTGCCGGAGAGAACGGCAGAGGTGGCCGGTTCCACAGCCGCAACGCGCACGGCGGGATTCTGTTCTTTCAGATAGCGTCCGATGCCGGTGATCGTACCGCCCGTTCCGACGCCGCAGACGAAGCAGTCGATCGCACCGTCCGTGTCGCGCCAGATCTCGGGACCCGTTGTCTCGTAGTGCGCCGCCGGATTCGCAGGATTCACGAACTGCCCGGCCACGAATGCGTGCGGGATCGACGCTGCCAGCTCGTCCGCTTTGGCAATCGCCCCGGCCATGCCGAGCTTGCCGTCCGTCAGTACGAGTTCCGCACCGTATGCCTTCATCAGATTGCGCCGTTCCATCGACATCGTGTCAGGCATGACGATGATGAGGCGGTATCCGCGCGCGGCGGCGACGGCTGCGAGACCGATGCCCGTGTTGCCGGAGGTCGGTTCGATGATCACGGCACCCGGGCAGAGCAGCCCCTTTTCTTCGGCGTCATTGATCATGGCAAGTCCCACGCGATCCTTGACGCTGCCGGCCGGATTGAAGTATTCGAGCTTGGCGAGGAGCCTTGCTTTCAGATTGAATTTCTCATGAACTCTTCCGAGTTCGATCAGCGGGGTGTTCCCGATGAGCTGATCGACGGATGCGGCGATACGCGGCATAGTCTGCCTCCCGAATGTGATTTGATACGATTATAGCATGAGGACGGGTTACTGTCAAGCAGACAGAAAGATCCCGCGGTTCTTTCGATTGGAAGGAGCCGCGGGGGCTGTGTCAGAGATTCGATTCACTGCGTTCGCGGGGTCTGAACAGAAGGGTGATGCACCAGAGACCGGCGAGCGCTACGAGAATATACACCGTGCGTGCGAGAACGGAACCCTGACCGCCGAAGATCCACGATACGAGGTCAAACTGAAAGAGACCGACGGAACCCCAGTTGAGGGCGCCGATAATGACCAGAATCAGCGAAATTCTATCAAGCATGATTTGCTCTCCTTTCTTCGACTGCGGTATTATTGTGCCCGGCGCCGGGGAGAATACGCATGGTATTTTCTGCCGCCGCCGCGCATACGTTCTATCGTAAAGGAGGCGGGATCATGCTTGAAATTCTCTTGTCGGCGCTGGCCGGCTATTCGCTTGTCTTTCTGTCCTCAGCGGGGGGCAATCATTTTCCGCCGCCGCTCAGCCGGGAAGAAGAGGAGACGTATTTCCGCGCGGCACGTGAAAACGGCGACATGGAGGCGCGATCGAAGCTGATTGAGCATAACCTGCGGCTGGTCGCGCATATCGTGCGCAAGTATTACGCCTCCAGCCCGGCGGAAGAAGACCTTATTTCCATCGGCACGATCGGACTGATCAAATCGGTGGATTCCTTTGATATCACGAACGGCGCACGGTTTGCGACCTACGCGGCAAAGTGCATCCAGAATGAAATTCTCATGTATTTCCGTTCGCGGAAAAAACTGGCGCTTGAAGTATCGCTTGACGAAACGATCGACACGGACCGGGACGGCAACGCGCTCACTTACGGCGACGTCATCAAATGCGACGATACGATCGCCGACGATCTTGATACGAAAATGAAACTCTCGAAGGCGGCGGCGTATATCATGCAGCATCTTGACGAACGGGAGCGGCAGATCATCATTCTCCGCTACGGACTGTCGGGACAGAAGCCGGTTCCGCAGCGGGAGATCGCCGCCCGTCTCGGGATTTCGCGCTCGTACGTCAGCCGGATCGAAAAAAGCGCGCTCGATAAGATCCGCAGCGCTCTTTGACGGGATTATGTACGGGGCACGCCGGCGTGAAGGCAGTGTCCCGCAGCGGATCGCTGATCTATGAGAAGGAACGCACGCCGCGTTCTGCTGTTATGATCGACAAAAACGGGCGAAAATATTACGCGGAGTTTGTGCCGATTTTTAGAAAAAAGTTTATAAAACGTCTTGACAAAAGCGGAAAAGGGATGTATAATACTTGGGAAAACAAAGCAGAACAGTCTCCGTTCTCACCTTGCTGCTTCGGGCACGACAGGGTTAATAAAGCGTCAGATGCGGTATTGTGTCGTACGGAGAAGGTTCTCGGTACGATTTTTTTGTTCCTGAATCTGGGGGTGCATAACTATTAGCGCGAAAGAACTTATTATCAACGATGACATCAAGGCAAAGGAAGTCCGTATGCTGGATGAGAACAACGGGCAGCTCGGTATCATGAGTCTCGCCGATGCGAAGGCCTATGCGTACGACAACGGATACGATCTCGTTCTGATCGCTCCGACGGCGACTCCGCCCGTATGCCGTGCCATGGATTACGGAAAATACCGTTATGAAGTGGACAAGAAGGAAAAAGAAGCCAAGAAAAAGCAGCAGGTAGTCGAAGTCAAGGAAGTGCAGCTTTCCTGCCGGATCGACACGCACGACTTTGAAACGAAAGTCAACCGCGCGATCAAGTTCCTTCAGGACGGCGACAAGGTGCGCGTCTGTCTCCGGTTCAAAGGCCGTGAGATCGCTCACCAGGAGCTCGGCCGGGAAGTCCTTGAAAAATTTGAAGAGGCAGTTGCAGAAGTCGGCGCCGTCGATAAGAAACCGGTGCTGGACGGCAGACGTCTCGTCATGTTCATCGTCCCCGTCAAGAACGCAGCGAAGTAAGTTCACGATCTGATAGTTTAACGCCGCTACGGCGAACAAGCGAAAATAACGAAAACCGAAAGGAAAGAGAAAAATGGGAAAGATCAAGACGCATAAGGCATCAGCAAAGAGATATGCCGTTACCGGTACCGGTAAAGTAAAGGTGTTCCACTCTGATCACCGCCACAACCTCGGCCAGAAGACGCAGAAGAGAAAGAGACACCTCAGAAGCAGCCAGATCCTCAGCCCCGCAATGACGGCCACCGTCAAGAGACTGATCGGTAAAGACTGAGAAAACCTGTAAACAGAGAAAGGATTAGAGAAGATGGCAAGAGTAAAAGGCGCAATGATGACGCGCAAGAGAAGAAATAAGATTCTGAAGGCTGCGAAGGGTTACTGGGGATCAAAGAGCAAGCACTTTAAGATGGCCAAGCAGGCCGTCATGAAGAGCGGTAACTACGCATACATCGGCCGTAAGCAGAAGAAGAGAGAGTTCCGCGCACTGTGGATCACTCGTATCTCCGCACAGGCAAAGGTAAACGGCATCAACTATTCCACGCTGATGAACGGTCTGAAGAAGGCCGGCGTTGACCTCAACCGCAAGATGCTCGCTGAAATCGCCGTATCCGACAAGGAAGCGTTCGCTGCTCTCGTTGAAACGGCAAAGGCGGCTCTGTAAATCAGAACTGAACAAATAGGGTGTTGCGCCAAGGTAACACCCTTTCTTCATATAAAAGATGAAACTGGATGAATGGATGAAGCGGACCGGAGCGGAACAGATCACGTCGCGGAGCAATCCGACGGTGATGTTGTACGCCGGGCTCAGTGAAAAGAAAAAGCGGGATGAAGCAGGACTGTTTCTCGCCGAAGGCGTCAAACTGGCGGCGGAAGCGCTGCGGTATGCGCCGACGGAGAAACTGCTCGTCGCCGAATCCGCACTGGAGCGGCAGCCGCTTGGCGAACTGACCGAGACGGCCGCACAGAAGAACGTTCCGATCCTTCTGCTGTCCGAGGGTGCGTTCGAGAAAATCTCGACGGAAAAAGCGCCGCAGGGCGTGATCGCCGTCGTCCGCATGATGCCGGAACTGCATCGCACGGGAGATTTTTTGCGTTGGCAGGAAGGCCGCCGGATCCTGATGCTCGACGAGATCCGCGATCCCGGCAATCTCGGAACGATCCTGCGTTCGGCTGAGGCGCTCGGCGTAGAAGGCGTTATCCTCGCGGGCTCCGTCGATCTGTACAGCCCGAAAACCGTACGCGCGGCAATGGGAACGCTTTTCCGCCTGCCCGTGTATCTGACAAAGGACGGTGCGGAATGCGTGCGGATCCTGCGGGAAAACGGACGCCGGGTTTTGTCTGCCGCGCTTGGCGAACATACGCTGACGCTCGGACAGTACGAGACCGATTCCACGGACGTCGTCGTGATCGGCAACGAAGGCCACGGCATCACAACGGCGGTGCTTGAGGCGTCAACGGCCTGCGTGCGGATCCCGATGGCGGGCGAGACCGAAAGCCTCAATGCCTCCTCCGCAGCCGCCTGCGTGCTGTGGGAATATTTTCGCGCATGAATGACCCGGCCGTGTCCGGGATATTATATGGTGCAAAAGGAGAATGCGGCCATGACGGCAGATGAAAGACTGTACTGGATCTGGCTGGCGGAAGCGCTCGGCGCGGGGAACCGTTCCTTTGTTCCGCTGATCGAAAAATTCGGCTCGGCGCGCGATCTTTATGAAACGCCGCCCGATGAGCTCGGACTCACGGAGATTTTTCCGGAGCGCGTCGCGCATTCTCTCGAAAACAAACTGAAGGTTCGTGAACTCGACCGTGCAGACGAGATCCTCTCGAACTGCGAGCGGTACGGCATCACCGTCGTGCCTTATACGTCGGATCTTTACCCGGACGTGCTGCGGACGATCCCCGACGCGCCCGTTCTTCTGTATGCCAGAGGCAATCTTGAACTGATCCGTGACCGCCTGCTTGTCACCGTCGTCGGCACGAGAAGCATGACGGATTACGGACGGCGGATCGCCTACGCATTCGGCGCGGGACTCGCATACGGCGGCGCGGTTGTCGTCAGCGGTATGGCGCTCGGCGCGGACAGCATGGCGCTGATCGGTGCGCTCGATACGGGCAGACCGGTCGTGGCGGTGCTTGGTTCCGGCCTTGACGTCATCTATCCGAGCGAGCATAAGGAAGTCTACTATAAGATCCTTGACGAAGGCCTCGTCTTTTCCGAATATCCGCCGGGAACCCAGCCGGTCGGCAGTCATTTCCCGATCCGCAACCGCATCATGAGCGGCTTGTCCGCGGCGACCGTCGTCGTGGAGGCGGGCGAAACGAGCGGCGCGCTGATCACCGCCAAACGTGCGATCGAGCAGGGGAGAAAACTGTTTGCCGTGCCGGGACGGGTCGGTGAAGAAAATGCGGAAGGCACGAACGCCCTCATCCGGGACGGCGCGATTCCCGCAGTATGCGCGGAGGACGTGTTGGCCGAATTTGAGTTCATGTACCGCGATACCGTCAGCGTCCAGCAGGCGCACGCGCGGCTTTATAAAGTCGATACCGCTTCGCTGTCCGAGAACGCGATGAATCGGATGCGGATCGGCACGGCGGGCGGCAAGCGCAATTACTACGGAAACGGCACCTACGGCGGACGGATTCGGGATGCGATGAAAAACGTGCCCGCTGAAAAAACACCCGCTGCACCGAAACAGACGACGGCGTCTCCGGCATCAGCCGTACCAAAAGCGGAACCGATACCAGAGCCGAAAAGGGAGCCGGAATCCGAGCCGAAACAGCGCCGCGGACTCTTCTCGGCCTTCAAAAAAGAAAATAAACATGAAGAATCCGAAAAACAAACTGTAAATTCTCACGAAAAAATGGTTCCGGCGGTAAAAATCGACCTGGAATTGCTTGATGAAAATGAAATCAAGGTATATAATAAGATGAAACCAAATGTTCCGACGCTGCCGGACGAACTCGTGAGCGCCGACTGCCCGATCAGTCAGATCATGAGTTCGCTCACCATGCTTGAAATCGCCGGAGCGGTCGAGGCGGGACACGGCGGATATTTCATGCGCCTCTCGCCGGACGATATCATGCAGTCGACGAACGACTGAACCGAAATCAACAAGAATACCAAGTTACGAAGGGATAATATTTCCGATGAGCAATCTGATCATTATGGAGTCGCCGACGAAGGCGAACACCGTCAAGTCCTACCTCGGCTCCTCCTATAAGGTGGTAGCCTGCAAAGGTCATCTGCGCGATCTGCCGAAGTCCTCGCTCGGGATCGACATCGACAATAACTTTGAGGCGCACTATATCAACATCCGCGGCAAGGGCGACCTCATCCGCGACCTGAAAAAAGAAGTCAAGAACGCCGATAAGATCTACCTCGCAACGGACCCTGACCGCGAAGGGGAAGCGATCGCATGGCATCTCTGCACGGCGCTGGCGATTCCGCCGGAAAAAGCAAAGCGCGTCCCGTTCAACGCCATCGTCAAGAGCGTGGTCAAGGAATCCATCAAGCATCCGCGCGAGATCGACATGAATATCGTCAACGCGCAGCAGACGCGCCGCCTGCACGACCGTATCGTCGGTTATAAGCTCAGCCCGTTCCTCTGGAAAACGGTCAAGAGCGGCCTTTCCGCCGGACGTGTGCAGTCTGTGGCGACGCGCATCATCGTCGATCGTGAAAACGAGATCCGCGCGTTCGAGCCGAAGGAATACTGGACGGTGGACGCTGTCCTGATCGCCGATAACGGCAAGACGTTCGAAACGAAATTCTACGGCAAAGCGGATGACAAGACGAAGATCGATCTGCATAACGAAGCGGAAGCCGCCGTTATCTGCCGTGCCGTGAAGGATAAACCGTTCCGCGTGGCGGAGATCCATCGCGGGAAGAAGTCGAAGAATCCGGCGCCGCCGTTCACGACATCCACCTTGCAGCAGGAAGCCTCGCGCAAGCTGAACTTCCAGTCCCAGCGGACGATGCGTGTGGCGCAGGAACTGTACGAAGGCGTCAACGTCGGTTCGGAATTCGGCGGGATGCAGGGTCTCATCACCTATATGCGTACCGACTCGCAGCGGATCGCGCCCGAAGCGCAGGAAGCCGCCAGAAGCTATATCGCGGAAAAGTTCGGCCGGGAATACGTGCCGGAATCCCCGCGGAATTATAAGTCCAAAGCGAACGCGCAGGACGCGCACGAAGCGATCCGTCCGTCCGGCGCCATGCTCGAACCCGCGAAGATCCGCAAGAGCCTGACGAGCGATCAGTATCGCCTCTATAAGCTCGTATGGGATCGCTTTATCGCCAGCCAGATGGAATCGGCGGAGATGTCCACCGTGCAGACGGATTTCACGGCAGAGGGCTATCTCTTCCGCTCGAACGGCTATACGGTAGAATTCCCCGGTTACATGGCGCTTTATGAGGAATCGACCGACGAACCGACCGGATCCGACGAAAAGAATACCTGCCTGCCGCCGATGAAGGAAAACGAACTCCTGAATCAGGAGAGCCTGACACCCGCGCAGCATTATACGGAGCCGCCGGCACGCTATAACGAAGCCTCGCTCGTCAAACTGCTCGAAGACCGCGGGATCGGCCGTCCGTCCACGTATGCCACCATCATCACGACGATCACGACGCGCGGCTACGTCAAGCGGGAAGGCAAATCGCTCGTTCCGACGCAGCTCGGCGAAGTGACGACCAAACTCATGTGTGAAAACTTCCCGGACATCGTAGACTGCCAGTTTACGGCGGATATGGAAACCGAGCTCGATGAGATCGAGAACGGCCGGGATTCCATGCTCGACGTTCTGAACCGTTTCTACGGCGGATTCAGTAAGGAACTCGATAAGGCGCTCTCTTCCGTCGAAGTCCATGCCGTGGACGTGCCGGTGGAGGAAACCGATATCATCTGCGAATTCTGCGGCGCGAAGATGGTCATCAAGAACGGACGGTACGGCAAGTTCGCCGCCTGCCCGAA
>JAZUKT010000302.1:0-7222 GCA_045643445.1 Eubacteriales bacterium | reverse complement strand
CCATGTCCGGCTGCATCCGCACGCGCCGCAGGCATCCGATTCGGTCAGGTTTATCTGTCCACACGCACAGCGCCAACCGCCGCACGGCTCGTCCGGCTGATAGTCCGGGGAGACAACGCCGCGGCATTCCCGCCGGATCGTCTCGTACAGCGGATCGGTCTGCCAGAACACCGCCTGATCGGGGAGTTCCGCGGGTTCGGCGCCGTCCGGCTTTATCCACGTTCCGTTTGCGCGGTCCACCGTCCGTACCGCCGCCGAGGCATAGCACGCGTCCTCAAACGGGATCGGGATTTCCGCCGATTCTCCGATTGTGAGCGGCACATTTTCGGACACGCCGACGAGCTGGCGATCCCGGCCGGAAAAGGCGATATCCGCCGTATAGCCGCCGACCGAAAAATTCCCGCACGGAGCCGCCGTCACGGTCACGTACCGCACGCCGTCCTTCTCCGTCACGCGGGCCTTTTTCACCGCGACGGGACAGCCCGGGATCCACGTCCGATCCGTCCGTTCGCTGATCAGCCGCGCCGCCGTCCAATCGTTTTTCTCCATTTCCGTCCTCCCGCCGAGTTGTTATTAACGTTATGATACCACGCCGGGCGGTACGATTCTATCGGTATTTGTAAATTTTACGCCAGCGGGCCGAGTTTGCTGACCGCCTCCTCCGGGCAGACCACGTCGCAATGCTCCCGTATGTAGTAGTAGATCTGACTCGGACAGAGCACGCCGAAATTCTCCCCGGCAACGTGCGTCTCGCCGTCCAGCATCAGGTAGTACGTCCGACTGCCGGGATCGAGATACGCGACCGACGCGCCCGCATACCCCATGCGCCAGAGACCAAAGCAGCAGTCGAGCAGATACTGCATCGTCTCAAAGGAATAGATGATATGGCGCTCGCGGAAAACCGCCTGACGGAGATCCGTGATCGTCCGTTCCTCCGCGCCGCGCATCAGTGCCTGAATACCGTCGAGGCGCGTCACGAACAGCTCGCAGCCGCCCTTTTTCGACGGGTACATCTGCACGAAAACACGCCCGTCCATCGGTGCGCAGCCGCATTTTTCGCGGGCGTCGTGCATGATCCCCCGCAGCATGGCGCGTGTGTCCGCCGGATAAGCCGCCATCTCATCCGACGTCAGCATGAGCTTGATTTTTGATTCGCTGATAACGATCAGTTCCATGTTTCTTTCTCGTCTCCGTTCCTGTTCTGATACAATATCATTATAATACCGCAGAGCCCGATTTGGTACCCCTAAATTATTGGTAATACGACCGCCGCATCCCAGTTCTCAAGCCTCCGCCCGGCGCGTTTTTTCCGCTTTGCCCAATTATTTCCGCCGGGTTTGTGCAGTTGTCATAAATCAGAGAAATTTGTCAAATTTGGGTTGACTTTTTTCGGAAACGGTGGTATCCTATAGGCGGAAAATCTTTAAGACGGCCCCGCGTGACCGACAAGGTGTACCGACTCATATCTGTGTGCAATTGCGCCTTGTCTCGCTGCGGACAAGACGCTTTTTTTGTGCCCGGCCGTCCTAAAATCCCGCGCAAAAATCCATAACATACATTTTTCGGAGGGTAACCATGAATCTCGTCTATGGTGTCAAAGACAAGCCGAAGTTCGGTCAGGTGATCGTCTTCGCATTCCAGCAGCTGCTTGCGATCCTGGCAGCGACCATCGCCGTTCCGTCCATCATCGGCAACGGTATGTCCCAGTCCGCCGCTCTGTTCGGCGCAGGCGTCGGTACCATCGTGTACCTGCTCTTCACGAAGTTCAAGAGCCCCGTATTCCTCGGATCTTCCTTCGCGTTCCTCGGCTCCATGTTCGCTGCTTTCGGCGGCGCTGCTTCCGTTGAAGTCGGTTATGCCGGCCTTCTGATCGGTGCTGCTCTCGCCGGTCTCGTATACGTTGTTATCGCTATCATCGTAAAGCTCTGCGGCGTCAAGTGGATCAACAAGCTCATGCCGCCCGTTGTTATCGGCCCGACGGTCGCTATCATCGGTCTGTCTCTCGCCGGCAACGCTGTCGGTGACGCGCTCCACTTCGCTGCGAACGAAGGCGACGGTTTCGCAATGGGCACCAAGGGTTGGCTCGGCTTCATCTGCGCGCTTGTCACCCTTCTCGTCGTCATGCTCTGCTCCGTCTACGGTAAGAAGATGGCCAAGATGATCCCGTTCATCATCGGTATCGTCGCAGGCTACGCTGTCGCAGCGATCTTCACCGTCATCGGTCTCGCTACGAACAACGAAGTTCTCCAGATCATCGACTTCTCCGCATTCCAGAATATGCAGTGGATCCCTGATTTCACCTTCCTTCAGGCATTCAAGGGCTTCTCCGCCGTTGACGGTCAGTACATCGCTACCGTTGCGGTCGCCTACATCCCGGTTGCATTCGTCGTATTCGCAGAACACATCGCAGACCACAAGAACCTCTCCTCCATCATCGGTACCGAACTGCTTGAGGAACCCGGCCTGCACAGAACGCTTCTCGGCGACGGCGTCGGCTCCATTGCCGGTGCGATCTTCGGCGGCTGCCCGAACACCACCTACGGCGAATCCGTCGGCTGCGTAGCCATCTCCGGCAACGCTTCCGTCGTAACGATCCTCGCTACCGCCATCCTCGCGCTGGCTGCTGCGTTCGTTGCACCGTTCACCACCTTCCTCGCTACGATCCCGTCCTGCGTCATGGGCGGCGTCTGCATCACCCTGTACGGCTTCATCGCCGTATCCGGTCTCAAGATGCTCCAACCGGTTGACCTCGGCGATAACCGCAACCTGTTCACCGCTTCCGCTATCCTGATCGCCGGTATCGGCGGTATGGCGCTGAAGATCGGTAAGGTCACGCTCACCGAAGTTGCCTGCGCTCTCATCCTCGGCATCATCGTCAACCTCATTCTCTCGAAGAAGTGCAAGAAGTCCTGCGACTGCGAAAACGCGGAAGGCAAGGCTGAATAAATCCCACGCACAACAAAAGCCGGTATGAATTTCATATCGGCTTTTTCTTTTGCGCCCATACAAAAAGGCCGCACGGACACGTTTCCATGCGGTCTTGTCAGATTGATCCGGTCAGCGGCTGAGGTAGGCGTTCACGCGCGCCGCGACGTTCGCTTCGAGATTCCGGTAGAAGAATTCCCAGTCGTAAATGTGATAGACGCCGTACGGCTGTCCGTCCAGTCTGGAGGGATATGCGGTCCCGTCGGGGTCCTGCTCCGCCACGCCCGTAACTTTCAGCGTACCGCGGTTCTCATCGATGTAGGCGCCGCAGAATCCGACCATATCGTCGCCCTTCTGATATCCCTTCGTGCTGTAAATGCAGCAGCCGAGATTCGCTTCCTTCGGCGCTTCCTCCGATCCGGTACTCCACGTGAGCGGATTGATGCAGAGCGCCTTATCGGCTGCACCGACGATCATGGATTCGGTGATCTCCGGCGCTTCGCTGTTGAAGGAAACGACGGCGCCGACGTCATCCTCACCGCTCGCAAAATGCACGTACGGGAGAGCCGCCATATCCGCTTCCGTCACCTTCCAGCCGATCGCGTAGCAGGCCACCAGCTTCTCCGCACTCTTTTTGTCGCCGAAGAAATCCCTGAGCAGCCGCAGAACCATATCCGCGCCCTGCGACGAACCGGCCAGCACGATCCCGTTCCCGTCGTTATAACAGTTCAGGTAGTAGGTGAACGCTTCTTTCACGTCCTCGTAAGCCTTGTCCAGATAGGCCGTCTGCTCCTCCTCGGGCAGCGAATAGACCGCCATGGTCGCCTGCGCGTACAACGGCGCAAAGAACCGCGTCACGTCGTCGTATATGCCCTTCTGATTGCCGGTCTGCAGGATGAATTTCTCCGCCAGCTCCGCGTCGTCGAGCGGCATATTATAAAAGTCGCCCGCCACCGTCGTCGGCGCTACGAAGAACGTATCGACCGCGGCTTCGGCATCGGTCTCACAGAACGCCCACAGCGCGGGATCGTTGTAAGGCGAATTTTCGGGCACGTATTCGTTCTTCCGTCCGCAGGCAGAAAGCGCAGCGCAGACAAAAAGAAGGGCGAGTACAAGAGAAAGCATACGTTTTTTCATGATAAACTCCTTGGATGGATAAAATTGAACTTACATAAGGCCGATCAGGAACGAGGCAATGGCGATCAGGTACGCGAGAACCGAGAAAACATTCTGCCGCTCGCCGAAACAGACGGACGAGAGCGCGGCAGCCGTTATCCCGAGCGCCGATCCGTAGGCCGTGTTGCTTGCGACCGGGAGCATGGCGGCCAGCGGAATGGCCAGCAGCGATCCGACGTTCGACGACACCGTGTAGAGGATCATCAGAAGATAATCCGTCACGCCGTGGCTCGTGAACGTTTGCAGCGTCGCGCGGATCCGTCCCCGTCCGGCAATCAGCAGCCAGATGACGCCGATCAACAGAAGCAGAATATTCGTCGCAAAATAATAACTGTTCGCGTCACACACGTCCGTGCGAAGCGCAAAACTTTTCGTGAGAAACGTCGAGGCACAGCCGTCCAGCACGATCAGCGCCATGAGGCCGATGAAGACGAGCCGTCTGCCCGCCGTCCATGCTGCCTCCGGCTTCTTTTCGCCGCGTGTGCGCTTGCCCTGCCCGACAGCCTGGGAGAGATAGATCAGCACGGACGCGATCATCAGCATTCCTATCCGCACGGCGGCCGTCAGACCCGGTTTTTCCGAGAAAAGAAGCGTACCGAGCACGGATGTGGCAAGCAGACCGAACGTCGTTCGGATCACGCTGATGACACCGACGCCCGCGTAGTGATAGACGGCCAGCGTCAACGAAGCGATGCGGCCGCAACCAGCGAAAATCCGGCGGCATACAGCCAGGTGATCGCATTGAGACGGATAACAAAGCCGTTCAGCGCCGCAAAAAACACGCACGCAATGGCGGCATTGACGATCATGAACAGCGCGCGATCCGCCGTTTGACGGCACATCCTGTCGCTGTTTTTCTTCGCGCAGATGATATTGACAAACGACGCCGCAAACTGCGCGCCGAGCAGGATATACAAAAGCATATTAGCCTCTCTGATGTCAGCAGAACATACGCCGACAGTATAGCACAAGCGTCCCGCTCTGTCAAGGAATCCGGCCGCGTCCGGCACGGAAAATCGCTCTTTCATTTTGCCGGCGTTTATGCTATAATCAATCTGTAAATCCATTCCACAGCGCGCAGAGGAGGCAATATGGACGAGCTGCTGATCTACGAAAACGTCATCCGTCTGAATCCCCTGTTCCGCGGCATGAGCCGTGAGGAGATCGTCCGTGCGGCGGCGCTGCTCGGCGGAAAAACCGCGGACTTCAAAAAGGGCGATCTGCTCCATCAGCCGTGGACGCCGTTCTCCCGCTTCGGTCTCGTGCTCTCCGGCTCCGTGCAGGCGTGCAGCGACGATCTCGACGGAAACCGCATGATCATGGCGGACGTGAATCCGGGCACGACGTTCGGCGAATCGCTCTGCTGGCTCGGGATCGCGGACTCTCCCGTGTACGTCTACGCCGCGTCGGACTGCGCCGTTCTGTGGCTCTCGCCCGATCTGCTGTACAGCGGCTCAACGGACGGCACGGCGCTCGACTTGCAGAAGCGGTTCACCGCGCTGCTCGCCGCACGCACGCTCTCGATGAACAGCCGGATCCAGATCCTCTCGAAACTGTCGATCCGCGAAAAAGTGACGGTGTACCTCTGTGACCGCGCCGCCGCAAGCGCTTCCGACACCGTGACCGTTCCGCTCAGCCGCGAGGACATGGCGACCTACATCGGCACAAACCGCGCTGCGCTCTCACGCGAACTTGCACGCATGAAGCGCGACGGTCTCATCGACTACCGAAAAAACACGTTTGTTCTGAAAAAACAGCAGAAAAACGAATAAATTGTTGCAATTGCAACGTATGATGGCCGTTTTTTCTGGTATAATAGGATCATCATAATGAAAAAGAGGGTTTCCCCATGAAAAAAACTGCCGTTTGGCTTTTATCCGTTCTGATGATTCTTTCGCTCCTTATCGGCTGCACGAAAGCGCCCGATCCGGCTGATCCCGGCGAGCCCGTGACCGTCCGTCTCGGCGGGCTGAAAGGTCCGACCACGATGGGCATGGTCAAGCTCCTCGACGACGCGGAAAACGGGCTGACCGAAAACCGATATGAATTCACGATGGCGGCCGCCGCCGATGAGCTGACGCCGAAATTTCTGAAAGGCGAGCTTGATATACTGGCCGTTCCCGCCAATCTCGGCTCCGTCCTCTGCAACAACGCAAACGGCGCCGTCCGCGTGATCGCCGTCAACACGCTCGGCGTCCTCTACATCCTCGAAAAAGGCGGCGACACGATCCACAGCATGGCTGACTTGAAAGGTCAGACGATCTACGCGACCGGCAAAAACACGACGCCCGAATTCGCCCTCAACTATCTGCTCACGCAGAACGGGCTCGATCCCGCCGCGGACGTAACGGTCGAATGGAAGAGCGAACCGACGGAGGCCGTCGCCCAGATGGCCGCGCTGGATCACGCCGTTGCCATGATGCCGCAGCCGTTCGTCACGGTCGCCTCGAATCAGCTCGACGATCTGCGCATCGCCGTAGACATGACCGTCGCATGGAGCGCTTCCGACAGCGACAGCCAGCTCATCACCGCCACGCTGATCGTCCGCCGGGACTTTGCCGACGAGCATCCCGAAGCCGTTCGGACGTTCCTCCGGGAATACGCGGCCTCGACCGATTACGTCAACGCAAATCCCGCGGATGCGGCAGCGCTCGTCGAACGGTACGGCATCGTCAAGGCGCCGATCGCCGAGCAGGCCATCCCGTTCTGTAACCTCGTTTCGATCACCGGCGACGAAATGAAATCCGCCCTCGCCGGGTATCTTCGCGTGCTCTATGACCAAAATCCGAATGCGGTAGGCGGCGCCCTGCCGGGAGATGATTATTATCTGATCTATGAGTAAACCGAAACTTTATAAACTGTTCTCCGTCGTCCTCGCCCTCGCCGTCTGGCAGATCGCCGCCTCGTGCGTGGGTACGGATTTTCTGCTCGCCTCACCGCTCAAGGTGCTCGTCAGACTGACGACCGTGTGGCGGGAGCCCGGCTTTCTTTCGACCGTGTGGTTCTCGTTCCTGCGCATTTCGGCGGGATTCCTGCTCGCCTTCGCCGCCGGAACGATCCTCGGGATGCTGGCAGGCCGTTTCCGCGTGCTCGAATACCTGCTTTGGCCGTACGTCGTCAC
>JAZUKT010000301.1:0-16726 GCA_045643445.1 Eubacteriales bacterium | reverse complement strand
AGAGCGGCGGCTGTCAGCACTTTTTTCGAGGCGGCGGGTCCGTCCTCCGTAAAGCCGCATTCCGAGAGCGAGGCAAGCGCCCTGCTGCTCGCGTTGAATTCGACCGGCAACGTCACAAGCTGAAAAAGGACGCACGCACTGAAGAAGATCACGCCGAGCATGGCGATCGGACGGAACGAGAAGAGTACGCCGATCAACACAAGCGGCCACGCCAGTCTTGATCCGATATTCGTGACCGGGATGATGGCCGTCCGCCAGCGCATCGGCGCGTAGTTTTCGGCATACTGGATCGCATGACCGACCTCATGGGCCGCCACACCGACCGCCGCAGCCGAACGGGCTCCGTAGGTACTGCCGGAGAGACGGACTACGTTCGCCGTCGGATCGTAGTGATCGGTCAACTCGCCCGCAATCTGCTCGATCCGCACGTAAGTGAGGCCGTTTTTGTCGAGGATCATGCGGGCAGCCTCCGCACCGCTGAGTCCCCGTTCCGCCTGGATCTGTGCGTATTTTTTATAAGTTGACTGCACGTTCCACTGCGCCCAGAGCGTGAAGATCAGCGCCGGAAGCAGATAAAGGAGCGATGAAAAGTCAAAACCGTAATAAACAGGCAATCGTTTTCTCCTTATTCGTTCAAATTATGGCTATGATTCATTCGGAAGCCGGAACGCCGAGCCTGTCGCCTTCCGCAATCTTGCGGCCGCGGATATAGTCGCCCGCCGTCATGTTCTTTTTGCCCTCCGGCACGACGCCGCAGACGCCGATCAGCCCGCCGCCGCAGGAGAGAACGATCTTCCCCTCTCCCTTGCCGTCAAGCCGCACGGCCGTACCCGGCGCCGCATCCGTTTCGCCGTCGAGGACGACCGCTTTCGTCAGCTTCAGAAGGTGTCCGTCCGCCGTTCTCGTCACCGCATACGGTTCGGGAGAGAGCGCCCGGATCTGATTCACCACGTCGCGCGGAGATCTCGTAAAATCGACCACGGTATCTTCCCGCTCGATCTTGGCGGCATAATTCGATTCCTCCGGCTGTTTTTCCGTCGTCAGCGTGCCCGCCCTGATCGCGTCGATCGTATCGCACATGGCCACGCCTGCCAGACGCGCCAGTTTTTCCGTCAGCGAACCGCCGTCATCCTCCGGCTCGATCGGACACGGATACGCCCGGATGATGTCGCCCGTATCCAGTCCGTCGTCCATCATCATGGCCGTAATGCCCGTTACCGTCTCGCCGTCCATGATCGCACGCTCGATCGGCGCCGCCCCGCGGTATTTCGGCAGGAGCGAGCCGTGTGCGTTGACACAGCCGTATGTCGGATAGGTGATCACTTCATGCGGCAGAATCGCGCCGTACGCCGCCACGAGAATGAGATCGGGGTCGATCGCTTCAAGTTCCGCCTGAAAAGCGCCGTTTCGGAGCGTCTTCGGCTGATACACCGGGATACCCGCTTCTACGGCAAATTCCTTCACGGGAGACGGCGTCAGCTTCATGCCGCGTCCCTTCGGCTGATCGGGTCTCGTCACCACGGCGACCAGTTCGTCTCCGACCTTTTCGTACACCGCCCGGAGACATTCCCGCGCCAGAGCCGGCGTTCCCATAAACATGATGCGCATGGCAGTCCTCCGCTTGAGTCAGTCTCTGAGTTCTTTCAGTTCTTCATCCGTAAGGAAACGAACGACTTTTTCGGTAAAGAGGTGTCCGTCGAGATGGTCGATCTCATGGCAGAGGCAGCGTGCGTTCAGCTCTTCGCCTTCCACGATGATCTCGTCGCCGTCCCGGTTGAGCGCCTTCACCGTCACTTTGGCCGGACGCGAGGTGATGCCCCACACGTTCGGCACGGAGAGACAGCCTTCCACGTCCTGCTGTTCGCCTTCCGCGGCGATAATCTCCGGATTGATCAGTTCGACCACCTCGTCTCCGAGATCGACCACGCAGATCCGGCGGAGAATCCCCACCTGCGGCGCGGCCAGTCCGGCTCCGTTCGCGTCTTCGAGCGTTTCTTTCATGTCGTCAAGCAGCGTTTTGATGCGCGGCGTGATTTCCGTCACGGGGCGGCAGACCTTCGAGAGCGTCGCGTCGCCTTCCTGAACAATGTTCAATAATGCCATGGTTCTTATCCTTTGCAGATTTTGTATTTTTTATGCGAAACGGCGTCAGACCGTACTCGGATCGAGATCGACCGAGACCGTCAGCCGCTTTTCCGTTCTGGTCGAGACCGCAGCCTTTTCCCGTTTCGGCGCCGAGCGGCTGAATTCCGCCATCAGTTCCGCGAGAAATTCGCGCGTGCGCTTCGTCATGCGGCACTTGATCACGAACCGCAGACGGCACTGATTCATTACTTTATAAACGGGCGCTTCGAACGGACCGTACAGGATCAGCCCGATGTCCCGGTACGCGCCGCGCGTATGTTCAACGATCCGTTCCTTCATGCGCGCCGCCACAAAGGCAAGGTACGCTTCATCGGAGCACGAGAGCGTGATCACGGCGATGTGGCAGAACGGCGGCAGATTCACCGCTTTTCTGAGGCGGATCTCCCCTTCGTAGAACGCGGGATAATCCTGCTTCGCCGCCATCAGAATAACGCTGTTGTCCGGGCTGTACGTCTGGATCACGGCAACGCCCGGCACGTCCGCCCGGCCTGCCCGACCGATCACCTGCGTGAGCATGGAGAATGTCCGCTCCGCCGCCCGGTAATCATCCACGGAGAGGTTTCCGTCCGCATTCAGCACGCCGACCGTCGCCACGCGGGGAAAATCGTGTCCCTTCGTGACCATCTGCGTACCGAGCAGCACGTCCGCCTCCCGGTTGCGGAAGCGCGTCAGAATTTCCTCGTGGGAATCCTTCGCCGCCGTCGTATCGGTGTCCATGCGAAGGATCTTCAAATCCGGGAACAGCGAGCCAAGATCGTCCTCCGCCTTCTGCGTGCCGCATCCGACAAACAGAAAATGCTCTTTTCCACACGCTGGGCACGTTTCTGGGATCTTCTCCCGGTGCCCGCAGAAATGGCAGACCAGCCAGCCGTTCTGCCGTCTGTCCGCCTCCGTCGCCGCCGGATCATCCCGGTTCGCCGGATTCATTTTCCCCCGTCCTGCGTGATACGTCATCGTCACGGAGCAGTCCGGGCATTTGAGGCTCTTGCCGCACGAACGGCAGGAAATATAGTTATGGTAACCGCGCCGGTTCAGAAAGAGGATCGACTGGTTGCCCGCTTTTTTGTCTTCTCTGAGGCGCTCGGCAAGCAGTCCGCCCACCGGCGAAAGATTACCGGCCGCCACTTCCCCGCGCATATCGTAGATCTCGACCTGCGGGAGCCGCGCGTTTCCGTAGCGTTCCTTCAGTTCCACGAGATCGTATCCGCCGGTCTTTGCCTTATAGTAACTGCCGATCGACGGCGTGGCGGACGAAAGCAGCAAGACCGCTTTATGCTCGCCGCACCGATACGAGGCAATATCGTGCGCGTGATATTTCGGATCCGTGTCCGATTTGTAGGTGTATTCCTGTTCCTCGTCAATGACGATCAGACCGATGTTCGAGAGCGGCGCGAATACCGCAGATCGGGTGCCGATGACCACGTCCGCCACGCCGTCGCGGATCTTGCGCCACGCATCGTAGCGTTCGCCGGCCGACAGTCCCGAGTGGATCACGGCGATCCGGTTGCCGTAGCGCCGGGCGAAAATCCCGACCGTCTGCGGCGTCAGCGCGATCTCCGGCACGAGCATGATCACCCCGCGTCCGTCGAGCAGCACCCTGTCGATCACCGAGAGGATGACGCTCGTTTTGCCGGAACCGGTGACGCCGTGCAGCAAGATCCCCGCCGGGGAACCCGCTTCGTATCGGCTGATAATGGCCTCCGACGCTTTCGTCTGCTCTTCCGTGAGGATCGGCGGCGCGTCGGACTGTCCGGCCGTTTCCCGGATCAGTGACTCCGCCGTAAAGGAGGAACGGGCATAATCGTCCTCGAGCCGCAGCGTCAGAAGCCCTTTCTTGACGAGCGCTTCTTCCGCCGTTCGTCCGGCTGCCTGCGCGAGTCCGGCTGACGCAAAGAGCGCCGCTTCGTCCGTCTCGCCCGGTGCAGCCAGTCCGGCCGCCTGCAGGAGTTTCTTCTGATTCTCACCGCGCAGCGATCCGATGGCCTTTTCAAGCGCCGCGTCGTCCGCGAGAGATTCCGCCGGCGCCAGCAGTCTCTTCTGCCGGATGGCCGACGCGCCCTTCACTTCGACGCACTTTTCGCAGAGCCGGTATTTGAGCATCTGCTCGAGCACGCGGGTGCAGTCCACTTCCGTCTCGGACTGGAGATACTGCGCCGTAAAGCGGCCTTTTTTCTGCGCGGCGGCGTAGGCGAGTCTGCCCCGGTCGCCGATCAGATCAAGCACCGCGTCCACGCTTCTTTCGCCCTTCCGTTCGTCTTCATCGAGAAGCCGGTACGTCGTCACGACCTTCGCCATCGCCGCCGACGGAACGACCGCCCGCAGCGCATCGCCGAAGGTACAGAGCGTATAGTCCTTCATGAAACGGCAGAGACGCAGCGTTTCGTCGGATACGAGCGCACCGTCGCTGACAGCTGCGGAGACCGGCTTCATGCCGCTCGTGTCTTCGCATTCACCCGTCTCTATGACGAGCGCCGTCATCCGCCGGTTCCCTTTTCCGAAAGGAACTTCCACGAGTACGCCGGGATAGATTTCCGCCTCCATGTCGGGCGAAACGTAATAACTGTACGCCGTGTCCGCATGGTACGGCACGTCCAGAATATAGACATCCGCTTTCGTCGGCATACCGTTTCTCCTTTCATGAAAGTCGGGCGATCCCCGGTCTTATTTTACGATTTCGGTCGGAAGCGCGTTCTGATTCGGATCGAGGCTGTAATTGTCGATCGTTTCGTCTTCCTTCTTTTCAGCCGGTTCGGCCGCTTCACCGAGATCTTCGGGCTTGTGTCCGAGCGTTTCGGTCGTGCCGTCCGGGTTGATGAGCCGGAATTCACCGTTGTAGAGGCCGTTGATCGCCGTCTTGACAGCCTTCTCGTCGCGGTATTCCTTCTTGATCATGCTGGCGATCGAGTTCTTCTTGTCGCCGTCCTTGTTGAGCGCGAGTTTTTCGGCGTATTCTCTCTGCCGAACGTATTCGTCGGTGATGATGCGGGCGCATTTGGCCGTCGCAACGACGAGAGAGTAGCGGTTGACGTCCTTGTCCTTCGTAAGTTCGCCGATAGAGGGATGAATCATGATCTGTTACCTTTCCTTTCGCTGTACCATATGTATGTTTATTTTATTTGTTGACGCTGATATGTCCGTCAGGCGAAATAGCCGTCGACGAACGCCTTCATCCGGGCAGAACGGCTGTGCTCCGCCTCGATGATGGAGAGGATCTTTTCGGCGCACGCCCGGGTCCCGTCCGTTTCGTTGACCACGAGGTAGTCGTAATGCATCGCCTCGCCGATCTCCGCCTTCGTCCGCTCGATCCGTCCGGCAATGACCTCTTCGCTTTCGGTGCCCCGTCCGCGCAGCCGTCTTTCCTGCTCCGCCGCGGAGGGCGCCGTCAGCATGATCGCCACGCATTCGTCGCCGAGCAGCCGCTTTACCTGACCGCCGCCGTCCACCTCGATCTCGAGGATGAGGTCCTGACCGCCGTCGAGGATGCGCTTTGCCTCCGCTTTCAGCGTGCCGTAATAGTTGCCGTTGTATTCGGTGTGCTCGAGCACTTCCCCGTTTTCGATGAGGCGCTCGAATTCTTCTCTGGTCTTGAAATAATAGCTGACGCCGTCGATCTCGCCTTCCCGCGGCTTGCGAGAGGTAGCGGAAACGGATACACCCGCGCCCGGATAGATCTGCCGGAGCAGTTCGACCACCGTGCCCTTGCCGCTGCCGGACGGGCCCGAGATCACGAACACAAGTCCCTTACGATTCACGGCCGTCGTCCTCCTCCGCGGGTTCTTCGTCATCCGGACGGTTCAGCCGTGCCGAGATCGTCTCGGTCTGGATCGCCGACAGGATCACGTGATCGGAGTCGGTCACGAGGATGCAGCGCGTTTTCCGGCCGCAGGTGCAGTCGATGGCACGGCCGCCGTCGCGCGCGTCCTGGATCAGCCGTTTCGCGGGCGCCGATTCGGAATTCACGACCGCCACGACCCGTTCCGCGCTGACCATGTTATTAAAACCTACGTTTACGAATCTCATGTCGTCTCCTTACTCCAGATTCTGAATCTGTTCGCGGATCTTTTCGAGTTCCGTCTTCATATCGACGACGAGATGCGCGATCTCCGCGTTGCCCGCCTTCGAGCCGATCGTGTTGATCTCGCGGTTCATTTCCTGCACGAGGAAGTCGAGTTTACGGCCGGCCGCCTCGTTCGACGCCATGATCTCACGGAACGCCGCGAAATGCGAATCAAGCCGCACGAGTTCTTCGTCGATGGCGGCCTTGTCCGCGAAAATCGCCGCTTCGGTGAGGATCCGCTGTTCGCTCGTCTCCACGTCGAAATCCTTCAGAAGCTGACGGATGCGCTGTTCGAGCTTCGCGGGATAACCGGCGATGTCGGCTGCGGAGAGCGCCTTCACTTCGTCCGCGCGCGCCTTGAGGAAATCCGCCTTGCCGAGCAGATCCCGGCAGAGATTTTCGCCTTCCTTCGCCCGCATGGCGTTGTAGCCGGCGATGGCCTCGTCGAGCACCGCTTTGATCGCCGCCCAGTCGCCTTCTTCGTCGTCATCCGGCTTCTTCACGGTAAACAGATCCTGATTCCGCGCCACCGTCATGACGGAAATATCGTCCTTCAATCCGAACGTATCGCGCAGTTCCTCAAGCGCCGTCAGATACGAACGTGCGGCTTCCGTATCCACCGCCACGCTCAGTCCGCGCTGCTTGATCACGTCAACGCCGATCCACACGTCCACCTTGCCGCGCGTGATCCCGGCCTCGCTGAGCGCCGCTTTAACTTTTTCTTCCAGATAGCCGTACATTCTCGACATTTTGATGGAGCAGTCGAGGAAGCGCGAATTCACGCTCTTAATCTCCGCCGTGATATCGAGTGCGCCGTCAGCGGACAGACTTCTCGCCCGTCCGAATGCAGTCATACTTTTGAGCATCGCCGTATCTCCGCTGTCTTATGATTTTTAGTCGGATGCGGTATCGGGCCGTCTTGCCGAACCCAATCGTATCCCAATTTTATTCATCTAATATTATACTATAAAAAAAGGCCCATTGTCAACGAAATGAGCCCATTTTTAGAACATCCTACGGATTATTTCCCGTGCGGATGAAACTTTTTGCGCAGTTTCACCATATAAAGCGTCACGCACGCCGTCAGCGCCAGATCGTACAGAATGAAAATCAGCGTACCGACCGCGACGGTCACGAAGGAAAGGGAGAAAAACTCGTCGCCGAGCATGAAAACGTGCTGCGCGAGGATGAGGCAGACGATCAGCGCGCAGTCGAGAAACGAGATCTTGAGCGGCCAGGCGAAGAGATTCCGCAGTTTCTCGAACGACTGCTTGAACAGGGGATATACGGCGGCAAACAGCGTATATTCGATCGCGTACAGCTTATCCGGCAGCAGGAGCAGCGCGAGCACGGACGTCACCGCCGCGTAGATCCACGCCATTTTGCGGCCGGTCTCCACGACGATGAGCATCGTCATCAGGGCGCAGACGATCAGGATCGACAGGCTCAGCGACGTCAGCCCGAGCAGCATCATAAAGACGAGCGCGAGCGCCGCAAACACCCCGCACAGCGTGATTTTTTTCGTCATTGAATTCAGTTTCATATCAGCAGCACCTTATCAGATCCCCGCCGCAGCATTCGCAGCACGAATCGCAGCAGATCAGCGTCGAGCAGAGACTGCACGCATCGCACTCGCTCGCATTCGTATTCGTCCGATACGGCTGTCCGAAGCCGTCGGAACGCATCCGAAGCTGGCTGCGCGCCGCCTGATATTCCGCGTTCGACGGATCAAGATAGCAGGCCGTTTCGATATAGCGGAGCGCATCGTAATAAGCGCCGCGCTGGGTGAGCAGACAGCCCTTCAGATAACTCCACTCCGCGCCCCGGTCGGCGGCCGGCGTCGAGTCGATCAGCAGCTCCGCGTCCGTATATGCGCCCTCTGCGATCAGCCGGCGTACCCGCTCGAACGACGTCACACCCGAGGACGAGTAGGAGGAATACGACGAAGAAGACGAGCTGCCGCCCTTGCCGGATCTCTCCCGCTGGATGGCGTCGTAGGCCTCGTTGATCTCCTTCATCAGTTCTTCGCTCGATTCGGCCGCGGCGGAACCGGCAAAATTATCGGGATGATATTTTTTGGCGAGCATCCGATACGCCCGCTTGACTTCCTCGTCCGTCGCCGTACGGCTGATGCCCAATACCTGATACGGATCTCTCATGCGTTGTCTTTTTCCGTCCTTTCGTCCGCTTCCTTTTTGCCGTCGCCCAGCACCCGATGCAGAGCGGCCGGAAGCCCCAGATAGATGATATTCCGTATGACCGGCGTCAGCGGATGTTCCGCGTCAAGCGAATCCGCCGCCCGGCCTGCTTCTTCCAGCGAGAGCGGCACCGACACCCGGAGACTGTCTCCGACCAGCGCCGACCGTTTTCCGTCCGTCAGAGCCAGTTCGCCCCAACCGACGAGCAGCGGATTGTACCGTTTTCGCCGTGCGTCTTCTTCCATATCGTCGGCCGCGTCGCAGAGATACGTGAACCGTCCGACGCCGCGCCCGATCGTTTCGGCAGTCCGGGCCGCCTCGCCTTCCAAGCCGAGCGAGAACGCCGCCGCCAGCAGATCTCCGAACCGATCCGCCGTTTCATCCGCCGACGGACAGTTCTGCCGTTCCAGTTCCGCGAGCCCGTCCAGGCACCGCGCTGTTTCCGCTGCCGCTTCCGGCGGGAGATGCCGGTCAGCCAGACGCGCCATGTGTCTGACGGCAGGCGTGAGCAGGATCGGTTTCAGCCGCGCCGCGCCGTGCTCGTCTGTGCGGTCGTCCCGGTTTTTGGCTTCCGCCAGCACCGCCGAAAACGCCGCCGCGTAATCGAGCGCCGGATTCGGTTCCGCGATCATCCGCCGTTTCGCGGGATGCGCCGGGCACCGATGCGGACTCGCCTCATACGGGATACCGCCGAGCACCATGCGCACCGCGGCCAGCAGAACGAGATCGTACGAAAGCGTCAGGCGGGAAAGCTGTCCCGTCGTATGTCCCATGGCGCGGCAAAGCCCGCAGTAAACGGCGCGGTACGCCTCATACTGCACGACTTTCAATTCCGGCACAAACGGTCTGACGTAGCCGAACATACGCGCCTCCCTGCAAACTGGTTATTTTTGATATTATAACGGATACGGCGGCAGAAGTGCAAGCGGGAATCATAAATTTTTTGTGAATAGATTCTTTTCTGCTCCCTTTGCCGCCCGAAAACCGCTCCAAATTGAAAAAAACTCCGAAAAGCCCTTGACAAAGCCATGATTCTATGATATGATATGGGGGCGTTCAGGGAACCGTACTGTGCGGCTTCCGGTATATGACGCGAGTGTAGTTCAGTGGTAGAATGTCAGCCCTCCAAGCTGATTATGTGGGTTCGATTCCCATCACTCGCTTGATGTGCCTTTAGCTCAGTTGGATAGAGCAACTGCCTTCTAAGCAGTAGGTCGTGGGTTCGATTTCCCCAAGGCACGCCATCGGCTTTGCCGAAACCGAAGTAGTCCTCCGGGACACTTTGGTTCCTCCGTCGACGCGGTCTTGGCTGCGCGGCGTTTCATACGCTGCCTCGTGCAGCGAACATGGTGGGATTAGCTCAGTTGGTTAGAGCGCCAGGTTGTGGCCCTGGAGGCCATGGGTTCAAATCCCATATCTCACCCTTACCGTACGGATTCTCCGTGCGGTTTTCTTTTTGCCGCATGACTATACAAAAAGCGCACCGCCGCCCGGCAGTACGCCTTTTTTCATTTTCGTTCAGTCTCTGATCAGCGTGACGGATTCGGTGCTCTCGAGCATATAAAAGAGCGCGTCCGCGTAATTGCCGAGATGCTCCTTCAGGGCGTCCGCATGGCGGATCTCCACCGTCACCGCGGGCTCGTCCGTCAGCGCGTCGTGCAGCGCGTCAAGATTACTGCCGAAGCAGTTTTCCAGTTTCCATTCTTCCCGGACGATTCTGTATAAATCATCCCGCGTGAGGATCGCTTCTCCGTCGATGAGATACTGTTTCATATTATTCCTCCCCATAGAGCAGTTCAAAGGTTTCGTAATGGTTTTCCGTATAGTAGATCAGGCCGTCGTTTGAATACACGATCCGTTTTGCGCCGCGCGAGGATTTGCCCAGCGTATCAATGTCGCATTCGTGATATTCGCGTCCTTTTTTCGTCGGCAGCGCACCTTCGTAATTGCCGAAATACGTACCGCCGATGCACTTGCCCTTCGCGTACTTTTCAAGCGATCCGCCCGTCCAGCCGAGATCCTGCGCGTCTTTCTTCGTAATGTAATTCGACGGCAGTTTTCCGTAGGTATGGAGGTAGAGCGCGACGTTTTCCTTGTCGTCGTACGTGCCGTTTTCGTCGATCGCAGGCGCCGCTTCCGTTTCGGGCTCCGGCTCCGTTTCCTTCTCCGTTGCGGGAGCAGGTTCTGTCTCCGTTTCCGGCGCCGGTTTCGTTTCCGTCTCGGCCGCGGGAGCAGGCTCTGTCTCCGTCTCGGCGGCAGGCTCGGTCTCGGGATCCGTGATCAGCGATAGGTCATCCGTCGGGTCGGCGGTCGGGTCGGCCAGTTCCTCGAGCAGCGTTCCGGCAAGCTCGCCGACCAGCTGACCGCAGGACGTCAGGCAGAAAAGCGACAGCAGCATCGCCGCCGCCAGGAAGAACGATAACAGTTTTTTCATGTCGTATCCTTCGATTCTTGCGTATTGTTTTTTCGCTGCCGCTATTATAGCACAAATCGCCGTGTCCGTCAACATCCAGTACGCAGGAACCGCCTGAATCCGTTCTTTTTGCCGGATTTCGTTTTCCATATATAAAAAAGGGTTGACTTTTCGTCCCGATTTGATTATTATAGAATTGACAAAAATCATTCTTCCGTGAGGTACCCGTCATGCGTAAAAATTTTCTCAGATTTACGGCGCTGCTGCTCGTTCTCCTGATGAGCGCGCCGCTGCTCCTAGGCTGCTCGGACGGCAAAAAAACGCCCTCTCAGTCTGGCTCGAAACAGGAACAGTCGGACGACGGCTCGGAAAAGCGCAACAATCTGCCGAAACTGGATTTCAAGAACGAAGATTTCACGATCCTCGTCCGTTACTCCAACAATCCGGTCGACGTTGAAGAAATGACCGGCGACAGCATCAACGACGCTCTGTACAAGCGGAATCGGCTGGCTGAACAGGAGCTCGGCATCACGGTCCACAGCGATAGTTTTACTCAGGACGGCAACGAGCTCCGGGAAGCCGTTCTGGCCGGTGAACAGCGTTACAACGCCGTGCAGGAGGATATGCCGACGATGGCCACCTACACGAAGGAAGGGCTTTTCTACTGCGACGATTACATTCCGTATCTGGATCTCGATCAGCCGTACTGGACCAAAGGCGTCATCGACAGCCTGACCGTCTGCGGCAAACGCTATATGTTCTCCGGCGACATTTCCATTTACGAAAACCGCAATCTGTGGTGCATTTACTATAACAAGGAGCTCGCCGAAAACCTGCAGCTCGGCAATCTGTATGAGCTCCGCGACAACGGCACCTGGACGCTCGACAAATTCCTCGATCTCGCCTCCAAAGGCGCTGCCGACCTCGACGGAAACGGCCGCTGGAGCTTCCGCATCGACCAGTTTGCCACCATCAATATGCAGGAAGCATACAGCGGCATGTACAACGCCATGGGGCAGAAGATCATCGTCCGCGATAACGACGGTCACATGGTCTTCAACGCCGACAGCGAATCCTCCATCAACGTCTATCAGCGTCTGAGCGATTACTGCGCGGCCGGTTACGGCTGACAGTTCCTCACCGTGGACCGTGTTCAGACCGAGGACAAATGGGGCGATCAGTATGAGGTCTTCCACAGCGGACGCGGTCTCTTCCTGCACGGCGTAGCCTCCTCCGTTGAGAGTGAAGGTCTGCGCAACATGGAACAGGAATACGGCATGATGCCGCTGCCGAAGCGCGACGAGACCCAGCGCGAATACATCTCCTCCTCGCAGGAATGGGGCTACTGCGTCTACGGCGTCCCGGTCTGCACGCCGAATATGGATCTGACCGGCGCCGCGCTCGAATGCCTCTGCGACTACTCGACCGATACGATCCGCTATGCCTGCTACGATCAGGCGCTTT
This sequence comes from Eubacteriales bacterium, assembly GCA_045643445.1. Lineage (GTDB taxonomy): Bacteria > Bacillota > Clostridia > Oscillospirales > CAG-272 > UMGS1696. Next base: position 4,449 of record JAZUKT010000301.1, on the reverse strand, counting down.
ACCGGAAATACAGCCGCGACGTTGACGCGACCATCACGCTCGATATCCTCTTCGACAACACCGTCGTAGACCCCGGCTTCGTCTTCATCCGCTACAATGACACGCCGCTCCGCAACGTCCTGCGCACCGGCATCCAGGCGAACAAGATCGCCTCCACGATCGAAGCCAACAAGCGCCTCATCGTCAAAGCCATCGAAGAATACGAGGACGCCATCGACCAACTCGACCATTAAGAGGTTCATGATGAAATCGCACGCACTAAAACCGCTTGCCCTGCTGCTCGTTCTGCTCACGCTTGTCCCGATGCTTGCCGCCTGCTCCGATTCGCCGTCAAATCAGTCGGGCGGCGAAGGCACGAATCTCACAGACCGCAGCACGCTGCCGGCAGACCTGAATTTCAAATGTGCTGATTATTCCTTCATCGCCCGTCTCACGACTTCCAACCTCGACGTGGAGGAACTGACCGGCGAAGGCATCAACGACGCCATCTACAAGCGCAACCGCAACACGGAAGACCGGCTCGGCGTGAAGATCCGCGTTGACAATCTCACCGACACCGTCGACGAAATGCGGAACATCATCTACGCCGGAGACACCGGATACGCCGCCGCGCAGGAAGATATGCCCGCCATGGCGCGTTATATGCAGGCGGGGTATTTCTACTCGCTCGATTACCTCACCTACGTGAATACGGATCAGTCCTACTGGACCGAAGGCGTGATCGACGCGCTCGCCGTACACGACAAAAAGTTCCTCCTGGCCGGCGATTTGTCCATCCTCGACAACTGCTCGATCTGGTGCCTCTTCTTCAACAAGGAGATGCTCGCCGACCTGCATCTCGATAATCCCTACGACGCGCTGCACGACGGCAAATGGACGCTCGATTTCTTTGAAAAGTCCGCCACGGCCGCCGCGCTCGACGTGGACAACGACGGCGTCTGGAATTATCAGACGGACCGCTTTGCCTCGATCGGTATGCGGAACTGCTTCTGCGGTATGTACAACGCCATGGGTCAGACGACCTACATCCGCGACGACGACGGCAGTTTCGTCTACAACACGGGCAGCGAAAGCTCCCTCAACACGCTCATGGCCATCACGGAATGGGCGAACAAGGGCTACCGCAAATATTATCTGACTGTTGATATGCTGGGATCGACCGGCGATTCGGCCAGTTGGGATAAAATGAGCGTGCCGTGGGTCGAAGGCCGCAGTCTGTACTCCCACGCGACGGTCAACAGCGTCACCTCCGATGAGGAACGCGGCCTCGACTTCGACTACGGCATCCTTCCGCTTCCGAAGCTGGACGAGAAACAGCCGGACTACGTCTCTTCCCCGAGCGAATGGGCGTCCCTTGTCTATGCCGTTCCGATCTGCACGCCGGATATTGATATGTCGGGCGCCGTTCTCGAATGTCTCTGCGACTACTCGACCGACACGATCCGTCACGCCTTCTACGACGTGGCGATCCACCGTAAGTACACGCGCGACGTGGAATCGCTCCCGTCGCTTGATATCCTCTTCGACAACATGATCATCGACCCCGGTTTCGTCTTCGGCTTCGTCGGGGATACGCCGTACCGCAACATCATCCGTCAGGGTGTAATCGACAACAAAATCGTCACGACGGTCGCAAAGTATCAGAAAGCCATTCAGAAATCCATGGCAGCCGTAGAAGAGGACATCGACAAGATCCACTACTGATCCGCACAGCGAAAAACCGGCAGGAATCACACGATTCGTCTGCCGGCTTTTTTATTTCGTTTTGTTTTATACCGTTTGGCCGAATTCCATCGTACAGCCGACACGGAAGCCTTCCGCGACGCCGCCGAGTTCTTCCCGGAGAATGCCGAGCGCCCGTTCCTTCGTTCAGGGCCCGGTGCAGAGGCGTGTGATCCCCGTTTCCCGCACGGCTGCCGCAATCGCACGCACTTCCTCATCCGTCTTATTGAACAGATGCAGTCCGCCGACGAGGGCGCATACCGGCCGTCCGGGCAGCACCGCTGACACCTCGCGGATGATCGCGGCAGCACCGCCGTGCGAACAGCTGTTGAAGATCACGAGTCCGGCGGACGTATCGAACACGAGGCTCTGCTCATGCGAGAAATCATCCGGCACGAGGCGCCATCCGACCTTGCGCGCCATCTGCTCCCGTCTGCCGACCGCGTCCAGCCCCGGCGTATGATGCGGGATCAGGTACACGTCATCGGTGAGCCGGTAATCCCCCGACACCGTTTCGATCCGATCGGCGTAATCCGAGAGGATATGCTTCGGCAGACCGATGTACCGCCGGAAGATCCAGCGCCGTCCGTAGCAGTTCTCCGCCGTCGATTCGCGGACGTAGAATTTCGCCGTCCGATTCAGCCGGAAGAATTCCGCCATGCCGAGCGAGTGATCGTAGTGCGCGTGAGAGAGCACCGCGTAATCGACGTCCGCGATGGAGAGGCCGAGTTTCTCCGCATTCCGCGCGAACAGCTCCGAGCCGCCCGCGTCAAGCAGGATCGTCTTCTCCCCGGCCTGAATATAGACGGACAGTCCCCATTCGCCGCCGAGCGCTTCCGTCCCGACGTTATCGACGAGCACCGTCGCCGTGATCTTGTCAAGCATAACTGCCTCCCATTCAATTGACACAAACGCCCGAACTTTTTGCGGTCCGGGCGTTCTTTTTTGATTTATACGGGTTCGGTCAGAATCTCCGCTTCCACGTTGGGCGAACCGTCCTCGAGCACCGTGCGGACGTACGAAACGCCGTCGCTCTGCCCCGAATAGAACTTGATGCTTCGCCCGAGCGGCGCTTCTCCGAGGAACGAAATGCCCATCGAGATGACGCGCTGCCCCTTCATGCCGCCGTCCAGATAACTGCACAGCAGATCGGGATAGCGGGTGTTCGTCATATGACCGTTGCGGTCGATATCCGCGTATTCCACGGCCCGCTCGCCGACCAGGTGCATCGCCACGTCCTCCGGGATCCGGAACCGCGGCGGCAGATCGAGTTCGAGCATATCGTCCGTTCGGTAGTTGAGATCGAATTCGCTCACCCGGTGCGGCCGTCTGTCCTCGATCCCCATGAGCGCCCAGACGGAGGCAGCCTCCGCCATGATGACGCCGTCGCGCAGGATCCGATAGCAGCGGTTGAACTGCACGCCGCGCGACTCGCACGCCCACGACTGTACCGCTATGGTGTCGTGGATGTGAAGCGGCGCGTACAGGCTCATACGGATGCGGCTCAGAATAAAGGAATATCCGCTCTCATAAAGTCCCTGGTAGGACGGTCCGTCCTCTTCCATGGCTGAGAACGCGGCGTCCTGCATATACGAAAGCACGTGGGAGACCGAGACCAGTTCGTTTACATCCACGTCGTTTGCGTTGACGCGGTATTCCCCCGTCCACTTCATGATCCGGCGAAATCAGAGCGTATTGGCGCTGCCGAGCACGTCGTTGATCTTGTGAGCGACCATCTTCTTGACTTCGGTACGGGCAACTGCAAGGTAGGTTCTCGGGTCGAAAACTTCCGGCTGTTCGGTCATAACGCGGCGGATACCGGCGGTCATGGCGAGACGGATATCGGAGTCGATGTTGATCTTGCAGACGGCGAGCGTAGCGGCCTTGCGGAGCTGTTCTTCCGGGATACCGACAGCGTCCGGGAGCTTGCCGCCGATCGAGTTGATTTCCTTGACGTATTCCTGCGGAACGGAGGATGCGCCGTGGAGAACGATCGGGAAGCCGGGCAGACGACGGCCGACTTCTTCGAGAATGTCGAAGCGGAGCGGCGGCGGAAGGAGGATGCCTTCAGCGTTTCTCTTGCACTGTTCGGGCTTGAACTTATAAGCGCCGTGGCTCGTGCCGATGGCGCTGGCGAGAGAGTCAACGCCGGTCTTTGTGACAACTTCTTCAACTTCTTCGGGTCTCGTGTAAGAGGAATCCTCTGCGGACACCTTAACGTCGTCTTCCACGCCTGCGAGTCTGCCGAGTTCGCCTTCGACAACGACGCCGTGTGCGTGCGCGTATTCAACGACCTTCTTCGTCACTTCGATGTTTTCGTCAAAGGAGTAGTGAGAACCGTCGATCATAACGGACGTGAAGCCGCCGTCGATGCAGGCCTTGCAGATTTCGAAATCTGCGCCGTGGTCGAGGTGGAGCGCGAGGTCGATGCCGGAATCAGCGATAGCGGCCTTGGCAAGCGCGAGGAGGTATTCCTGCTTCGCGTTCTTCCGGGCGCCGGCGGATCCCTGAAGGATGACCGGGGATTTTGCTTCGCCGGCTGCTTCTGCGATCGCCTGGATGATTTCCATGTTGTTGATGTTGAAGGCGCCGATAGCGTAGTGGCCTTCGTATGCTTTCCTGAACATTTCGGTGGTGGTAACAAGTGCCATAGTAAACTCCATTCCTGCAATAATGCAAAATTATTTCAACCATATTATTTTACACGATAACAGCCGAAAAATCAAG
>JAZUKT010000300.1:0-3578 GCA_045643445.1 Eubacteriales bacterium | reverse complement strand
AAGAGCCAGAGGAACCGACCGTATGTGCTCCTTCGGCGACTGGGTGGGTCTCTCCGACGTGTGCGACGTAACGACGGCACTCATGGTCAAGCGTGAAGTGTCCGACGGCATCATCGCGCCCGGCTACGAACCCGAAGCGCTCGAGATCCTCAGGACCAAGCGCAAGGGCGGCTACAACATCGTGGAAATCGACCCCGATTACGTCCCGGAAGTTGAAGAACGCAAGCAGGTGTTCGGCATCACGTTCGAGCAGGGCCGCAATAACTTTGAAATCAACCGCGAACTGCTTTCCAATATCGTTACGAAGAATAAGAATCTGCCCGAGAGCGCGCTCCGCGACCTTATCATTGCGCTCATCACACTGAAATATACGCAGTCGAACTCGGTCTGCTACGCCATCGACGGACAGGCCATCGGCGTCGGCGCCGGTCAGCAGTCGAGAATCCACTGCACGAGACTGGCCGGTACGAAGGCGGATACGTGGTTCCTCCGTCAGCACGAGAAAGTCCTGAACCTCCCGTTCAAGGAATCGCTCGGCAGACCCGACCGCGATAACGTCATTGACGGCTACATCAACCAGAATGAAGAAGACGTAACGGCAGACGGCAACTGGCAGAAGTATTTCACCCGCCAGCCCGAACCGTTCACGGCAGCAGAAAAGAAAGCATGGCTCGACGCACAGGAAGGCACCGCGCTCGGTTCCGACGCATTCTTCCCGTTCAGCGATAACATCGAGCGTGCATACCGCAGCGGCGTCAAGTACATCGCAGAGCCCGGCGGCTCCATCCGCGACGATCTCGTGATCGAGTGCTGCGATAAGTACGACATGGTCATGGCGTTCACCGGCATGCGTCTGTTCCACCATTAAGGAGGCGCCGATGAAACTGTTGGTTGTAGGCGGCGGCGGACGGGAGCACACGATCATCCGTAAACTGAAGGAAAGCCCGGAGGTGACGGAGATCTACGCGCTGCCCGGGAACGGCGGTATCGGCAGAGACGCGATCTGCGTGCCGGGCGACCCGAAAGACGTGGAATCCGTCGCACGGTTCGCCGTGGAAAACGGGATCGGCTATGCCTTCGTCGCGCCGGACGATCCGCTGGTGCTCGGCTGCGTCAACGCGCTCGAAGAGAAGGGGATCCCCTGCTTCGGACCGCGCGCGGAGGCCGCCATCATTGAGGGAAGCAAGGTCTTCTCTAAAAATCTCATGAAAAAATACGGGATCCCGACGGCGTCTTAGGAGACCTTCGACGATCTCGATCAAGCGCTCGCGTATCTCGAGACCGCGCCGATCCCGACCGTCATCAAAGCGGACGGACTGGCGCTCGGCAAAGGCGTGATCATCGCCGAAAGCCGCGAGGAAGCGAAAGAAGCCGTCATCTCCATGATGCAGGATAAGAAATTCGGCAAGAGCGGCGATCATATCGTCATCGAAGAATTTCTGACCGGGCCGGAGGTATCCGTCCTCTCCTTCACGGACGGCGAAACGGTCGTTCCGATGATCTCGTCCATGGACCATAAACGGGCAGGGGATAACGATACCGGCCTGAATACGGGCGGCATGGGTACGGTCGCGCCGAATCCGTACTATACGAAGGAAATCGCCGACGTCTGCATGGAAACGATCTTTCTGCCGACGATCCGCGCGATGAAGGCGGAAGGGCGTACCTTCAAGGGATGCCTCTACTTCGGCCTGATGCTCACACCTGATGGTCCGAAGGTCATCGAATACAACTGCCGCTTCGGCGATCCCGAGACGCAGGTCGTGCTGCCGCTTCTGACGAGCGATCTGTTCACGATCTGCCGGGCTGTCACCGAAGGGCGGCTCGCCGAGACGGAAGTGAAATTCGCCGACCGGCACGCCTGCTGTGTGGTGCTGGCGTCGGACGGCTATCCCGTCTCCTATCAGAAGGGATTCCCGATCACGATCCCGGATTCCGTCTGGCCGAACGTCTACGTGGCCGGTGCCAGGGAAGAGAACGGACAGCTTCTCACGAACGGCGGACGCGTGCTCGGCGTGACGGCTGTGGCGGATTCTCTGCCGGAAGCGATCCGGGAGGCGTACGGCATGGCAGAGCAGATCACCTTTGACAATCGGTATTACCGCCATGATATCGGCGCACGCGCGCTGAAGGCATGGGAGGATTGACGTGGTTTACAGAATATTTGTTGAAAAGAAAAAAGAACTGGCGAACGAGGCGAAGGCGCTTCTGTCGGATGCCCGTACCTTCCTCGGGATTCGCTCACTCGACGACGTGCGCGTCATCAACCGCTACGACGCCGAAAACATTACGAAAGACCTGTTCGATTACGCAGTCGGCACGGTTTTCTCGGAGCCGCAGCTCGACACGGCGACCGAAGTCCCGGAACTTGACGGCGCGGTCGTGTTCGCGGTCGAATTCCTGCCCGGTCAGTTTGACCAGCGGGCGGATTCCGCGGCGCAGTGCATTCAGATCATCTCGCAGGGGGAGCGTCCGCTGATCCGTTCGGCGAAGGTGTACGCCCTTTACGGTAAACTGACTGACGCCGAGATCGCCGAGATCAAGAAGTACGTCATCAACCCGGTGGAAGCGCGCGAGGCGTCTCTTGAAAAGCCTGAAACGCTTGCCGTCGCTTACGATCTGCCGACGGAGGTCGCGACGCTCACGGGCTTCACAAAGCTCAACAGAGCCGCGCTCGAGCAGTTCGTCGCCGACATGGGGCTCGCCATGGATACGGACGACGCGGCGTTCTGCCAGCAGTATTTCCTCTCGGAAGGACGCGACCCGACGATCACCGAGATCCGCATGATCGACACCTACTGGTCGGATCACTGCCGTCATACGACGTTTCTGACGGTGATCGACGGCGTGACGTGCGACGATCCGCTTCTCAATAAGGCGTATGCCGATTACGTCGCTCTCCGCAAAAAACTGAACCGCACGAAACCGATCTGCCTCATGGATATCGCCACGATCGCCGTGCGCGCGCTCAAGGCGGAAGGCAAACTCAATAAACTCGATGAATCCGAAGAGATCAACGCCTGCACGGTGAAGATCGAAGTGGAAGCGGACGGTAAGAAAGAGCCGTGGCTCCTGCTCTTCAAAAATGAAACGCATAACCATCCGACGGAGATCGAACCGTTCGGCGGCGCTGCGACCTGCATCGGCGGTGCGATCCGCGACCCGCTTTCGGGACGAGCCTATGTGTACGGCGCGATGCGTGTGACCGGCGCGGCCGATCCGACGAAACCCGTCAGCGAAACGCTCCCCGGCAAACTGCCGCAGCGTAAGATCGTTACGACGGCCGCCGCGGGCTATTCTTCCTACGGCAATCAGATCGGTCTGGCCACCGGTATCGTCGATGAACTGTACCATCCCGGGTACGCCGCCAAGCGTATGGAGATCGGTGCCGTCATCGCCGCCGCTCCGCAGGAAAACGTGCGCCGCGAAGTTCCGCAGCCGGGGGATGTCGTCATCCTGCTCGGTGGAAGCACGGGACGCGACGGAATCGGCGGTGCGACCGGCTCGTCGAAGGCGCATAACGAACATTCCGTTGAGACCTGCGGCGCGGAAGTGCAGAAGGGCAACGCGCCCGAGGA
>JAZUKT010000299.1:0-1903 GCA_045643445.1 Eubacteriales bacterium | reverse complement strand
TGCGCCAGACGGAGCTCATCCAGAAGCAGACGAAGAGCACGATGATCCTCGGCGGAAGCCGGACGGCGTTCTATCTCGCCAAGATGCTCGTGGAGAGCGGCGTGGACGTGAAGATCATCGAAAAGGATCCGGCTGTGGCGGCGGAGCTGTCCGATTCCCTGCCGGAGGCCGTGATCATCCGCGGAGACGGCGCCGAACAGGAACTCCTGCTCGAAGAAGGCATCCGCACGACCGACGCTTTCGTCTCGCTGACCGGCATGGATGAAGAAAACATTCTCATTTCGATATACGCCGCCTCGCAGAACGTGCCGAAGGTCATCTCGAAGGTGAACCGGAACGAGCTGTTCGCCATGGCGGAAAAACTCGGGCTCGAGACGGTCGTCTCCCCGAAAAAGATCATCGCGGACGTCGTTGTCCAGTACGCGCGCGCCCTCGAAAATTCCCGCGGCAGCAAGAACGAGACGCTCTACAAGCTCCGCGACGGACGGGTGGAGGCGATCGAATTTGCCGTCACCGAAACGCCCGGCGTGACGGGTATTCCGCTTCGGGAACTCTCGCTCAAGCCGAACATTCTCTTAGCCGGCATCATCCGCGGGCGCAAGACGATCGTTCCCGACGGCGAAGACCAGCTCCTGGCCGGCGACAAGGCGATCATTCTGGCGGCGGGACAGCGGCTCGGCGACCTCGGCGACATCCTCGCGTGAGGCACTACGGTAAAAGGACGACATCATGAATAAACGCATGGTTTTGAATACGCTCGGCACGATCATTGCCCTCGAAGCGGCGCTTCTGCTGCTCCCGCTCGGCACGGCGCTGATCTATGCCGAATGGACGACGGCGCTTGCCTTTGCGGTCACGGCGGCCGGTGCGGCTCTGCTCGGATTCGGGCTGAAGCTCGTGACGCGCGGCTGCGACAAGATCATTTTCGCCCGGGAAGGCTTCGTCATCACGGCGCTCGCGTGGATCCTGTTCTGTGCGATCGGCGCCGTTCCGTTTGTCGTTTCCGGCGAAATCCCCTCCTACATTGACGCATTTTTCGAAACGGTCAGCGGCATCACGACGACGGGCGCGTCCATCCTCACGAACGTGGAAGCGCTCTCGCACGGCGCGCTGTTCTGGCGCAGCTTCACGCACTGGATCGGCGGTATGGGCGTACTCGTGCTGCTGATGGCGATCTTCCCCGACAGCGAAGGCCGCCCGATCCACACCATGCGCGCGGAAATGCCCGGCCCGGTCGTGGACAAGATCGTACCGCGCATCAAGGATACGGCGAAGATCCTCTACCTCATCTACGTCGCCATGACCGCCCTCGAGACGATCTTCCTCCTCTGCGGCGGCGTGAATCTGTTTGAATCGCTGCTCTATTCGTTCGGCACGGCAGGTACCGGCGGCTTCGGTCTGCACGGTGACAGCATCGGCGGCTATTCGCCCTACGTCCAGTGGGTGATCACGATCTTCATGCTGCTGTTCGGCGTGAACTTCAATCTGTATTATTTCCTGCTGATCAAGCGGTTCCGCGAAGCCGCGAAGAACGAGGAACTGTGGATCTACGTCGGCATCATCGTCGTATCGGCAGGCCTCATCGCGTGGAACGTACTGCCGCTCTTTACCGCAGTCGGCGACGCGATCCGGCACGCCTTCTTCCAGGTCGCGGCGATCATCACGACGACCGGCTATTCCACCGTGGACTTTGCGCTCTGGCCGAAGCTGTCGAAGTGCATTATTCTGCTGCTCATGTTCGTCGGCGGATGCGCGGGCTCGACGGCCGGCGGCCTCAAACTCTCGCGCGTCATCATCCTCTGCAAGACCGTGCGCCGCGAACTCAAAAAACTCCTGCATCCGCGTACCGTCACAACCGTTAAATTCGCCGATAAACCGCTCGATATCTCCGTCTGCCACAGCG
>JAZUKT010000298.1:0-1886 GCA_045643445.1 Eubacteriales bacterium | reverse complement strand
CCGCAAAAAGGTCTACGCGATCGCCAAGAAGTACGGCGTCATCATCTTTGAGGACAACCCGTACGGGGAGCTCCGCTTCGCAGGCGAGGATATTCCGACGTACAAGTCCTTCGATACGGACGGCATCGTCGTGTACTGCTCATCCTTCTCGAAGATTCTCTCCGCCGGTATGCGCGTCGGCTACGTCTGCGGTCCGAAGGATCTCGTTTCCAAGATGGTCGTCGCCAAGCAGGTTGAGGACGTGCACACGAACATCTTCTTCCAGATGCTCTGCTATCGCTATATGACCGAATGCGATCTCGACGCACACATCGCCGGCATCCGTAAGCTCTACGCCGACAAGGCAGGGCTCATGCTCCGCGAACTCGACGCCCATATGCCGAAGTGCGTGAAGTACACCCGTCCGGAAGGCGGTCTCTTCCTCTGGTGCACACTGCCGAACGGAACCGATTCCGCAGAATTCGTGAAGAAGGCGCTCGAAAAGAAGGTCGCCGTGGTGCCCGGTACCGCGTTCAACTGCGATACGGCCGCGCCCTCCGATTCCTTCCGTCTCAACTACTCCACGCCCTCCGACGACGATATCGTGAGAGGCATCCGCATCCTCGGCGATCTCGCCCGGGAGATGTTCGAATAAGAGCACAGTCTGTCATACGGTCCGCATTCTTGAAAGGAAGTCAGCCGTATGAACATCTGGCACGATATGCCCGCCGATGCCGTTACCCCGTCCGCATTTTCCGCGGTCATCGAAATCGGCAAAGGCAGCAAGATCAAATATGAACTCGACAAGTCCACGGGACTTTTGAAACTCGACAGAATCCTCTACACCTCCACACATTACCCGGCCAACTACGGTTTTCTCCCCCGCACCTACGCGGAGGACAACGACCCGCTCGACGTACTCGTCATCTCCTCCGAGACGATCCTCCCGATGACCATCGTTCACGCCTACCCGATCGGGGTACTGCGCATGATCGACGGCGACTCCGAGGACGAAAAGATCATCGCCATTCCCTTCACCGATCCCTACTATAACAAAACCGCCTCCGTCTACGATCTGCCCGCGCACATTTTCGAGGAAATGCGGCATTTCTTCACCGTCTACAAGGAACTTGAAGGACGGACGACGGCGGTGGACGAAGTCAGCGGACGGGAAACGGCGGAAGCGATCATCGGCGAGGCGCTGGAACGGTACAAAGAACATTTTTCGGGTGCTGCTGTGAGATAAGGCAGGCGAAAGACGTATGTTTATCGACAAAATCAAAATCTATGTGAAGGCAGGCAACGGCGGCAACGGAGTCGTCTCTTTCCGGCGTGAAAAATACGTCGCAAAAGGCGGCCCGGACGGCGGTGACGGCGGAAACGGCGGAAATATCGTTTTCCGCATCGACGAAGGCTCGAATACGCTGCTCGCCTTCCGCTATAAGCGCAAATTCGTCGCGCAGAACGGCGGTGACGGCGGCGGCGCCAAATTCCACGGCGCAAACGGCGAGGACACCGTGATCATGATCCCGCGCGGCACGCTGATCCGTGATGCCGAAAGCGGAAAGATCATCCACGATATGTCGGGCGACGAGGACTTCATCCTCTGTCACGGCGGACGCGGCGGCTGGGGCAACCGGCATTTCGCCACGCCGACCCGGCAGATCCCGCGCTTTGCGAAGGCCGGACTGCCCGGCGACGAACGCGAGATCATTCTCGAACTCAAGATGATCGCCGACGTCGGTCTCGCGGGTCTTCCGTCTGCCGGGAAATCTTCCCTGCTCGCGGCGCTGTCCTCCGCCCGGCCGAAGATCGCCGACTACCACTTTACGACGCTGGAGCCGAATCTCGGCGTCGTCTCGACCGGCGGTGAATCCGGCTTCGTCATGGCCGACATCCCCGGACTG
>JAZUKT010000297.1:0-4157 GCA_045643445.1 Eubacteriales bacterium | reverse complement strand
CATAAAACATATCCACCGAGTGATTCTCTATCAGTTCGGTCACAACTTTACGCAGCTTTGGCTTCACCTCTGCCGGACAGTCGTGATGACCAAAGAAAGTACACACGCTCATTTTTTCTCCTCCAGCGCATATTGACCAGTATCGCGGACAATATTTTTCCTCATTGTAGCATACCATATAGGTAATCTGCAACCAATACTGGTCAATCGGGTATGCGAGGTGAGGAAATGGAACAGAAAATACGGCGTGACCGCAATATGGGCGACAATCTGAGAAGACTGAGAGCTGAAAGCGGCTTATCTCAGGAAAAGCTGTGTGCAGAGCTTCAGCGCCGTGGCTGTGACATTGGACGCACGACATACGCAAAATACGAGGACGGAGAACTGAATATCCGAGCCAGCGTTTTGATTGAACTGAAAAAGATTTACCAATGCAGTTACGATGACTTTTTCGTTGGACTGGATATATCTGAACAATAAAAAATGTGCCCACCGATTTTTGATGATCGGTGGGCACTGCTATATTTACTGTTAATCTATGAGCCTATGTTCCGGTGTTCCTTTCAAGTATGCCTCCAAGCCTTCGCCAAGTACAAGCTGTGCATACTCCAGCGGCTTGTTGTAGATTAGCCAGTCCAGTTCTGACCGCTGAACCATATTGTCGGCAACCTCATTCTCCACAGCGATGGTGTCGATTGAAATCATACTGCCGTCAGAGCATTTCAGCTCCACACAGCAGTTATCCATGTTGTATTCACATTTTACAAGTTTTTTCATATGTAATCCCTTTCAGATCGCGATCCCCGCTATGTATTTGACGGTCATCTTATGCCCGTTCACGACTCTGTTCGCCCGCTCGAAACTGACGCATTTTTCAAGCCGTACGGTCGTGATGTGCTTGACCATCTGACCGCCGATAGAACCGGCCTGGCGGGACGTGAGGTCACCGTTGTAACCCTTGTTGAGGTTGACGCCGACTTCGTTTGCGGCTTCGGTCTTGAACTGTTCCATAGCAGCCTGAGCGCCCGGAACGACGATTCTGTTGCTGTTCTTGCTGGACATGGTATTTCTCCTGTCGATTTTTTAAGATTGTTGAGGCGCCGAACGGAGCAGGGCGCATGAACGTCGGCTGCTTTGTTCGTGTCTCACGCTCCTATTATGACGCGGATATGACGGAATTATGAATGGAAATTTGTGATAAGCCCGACTGACGGAAAAATGAACGCCGGATCGCGGCCTGTAAGTCATATGCATGCGGCATAATGTCGTATTGACTATATTTCCGCTGTGATATATAATATATACAGGAAAGCGACGGCGGGATCGGAGTCCGAAATACGGCCGTGAAAGCAACGGGAGAATGTGAAATATGAAAACAATCTTAAAAAACGGAAACGTTGTCAACGTGTTCCTTGATCAGATCATCCGTGCGGACGTAATGATCGAAAACGGAAAAATCGTCGGAGTCGGCGACTGTGACGACGGCACGGCGGACGTGGTCTGTGATGTCAGCGGAAAAACGGTCTGCCCGGGCTTTATCGACGGACATATCCATATCGAAAGTTCCATGCTTCAGCCTGTGGAATTCGTGCGGGCGTGCCTGCCTCACGGTACCACGACGGTCATCGCGGATCCGCATGAGATCGCCAACGTATCGGGACTGATCGGCATCAGTTATATGCTGGAGGCAACGGAAGACGTTCCCATGAGCGTGTATTTCATGATGCCGTCCTGCGTACCGGCAACGCCGTTCGATGAAGCCGGCGCCAATCTTTCCGCGGAGGATATCGCGGCTCTTTGCCGGTATCCGCGGATCCTCGGTCTCGGGGAGATGATGAACTATCCCGGCGTCGTGGCCGGAGACAAAGAAGTTTTGCGTAAGATCGCCGTTACCAAAGCCGCCGGAAAGATCGTGAACGGTCATGCGCCCATGCTGCGGGGCCGGGATCTTGACCGATATATCGGCAGCGGGATCTACGACGATCACGAATGCTCCGCCCTGGAAGAAGCGGAGGAGAAACTCAGCAAAGGGCAGTGGATCATGATCCGTCAGGGAACGGCTGCCCGGAATCTGGATGGGCTGCTCGGCCTGTTTGACGAACCGTATTCGCGCCGGTGTCTCCTTGTGACGGACGATAAGCATCCGGCCGATCTTCTGGCGAGCGGTCATATCGACAGTATTGTGCGTCAGGCGGCGGAAAAAGGGAAGTCTGTCCTGACCGGCATCCGCATGGCCACGCTTCAGGCTGCCGAACGGTTCGGGCTGCATAATCTCGGCGCGGTGGCACCGGGCTATGAGGCGGATCTCCTGGTACTGGACGATCTTGAGACCGTCCGCGTCCGCGACGTATATTATAAAGGAAACCGGGTCGTGTCGGACGGCGTTCCCGTGGAGATCCCGACCAAGCGAGTCCGGGCGGACGTCTGGAAGTCGGTGCGGAATTCCTTCTATCTCGACAAACTCAGCCGGGAGGATTTCGTTGTGGAGCCGCAGGATAAGGCCTGCCGGGTGATCCGGGTGATTCCCGATCAGCTGATCACCAAAGAGGAGATCATGAAACTCGATTTCACCCGTGCGAACGGAATTGATACGAGCCGCGATATTCTGAAACTGGCCGTGATCGAGCGTCATCTGAATTCCGGCCATATCGGGCTCGGCTATATTACCGGTATGGGAATAAAAGAAGGCGCGATCGCGTCGTCCGTGTCCCACGATTCCCATAATCTGATCGTTGTCGGAACGAATGAAGACGACATGGCGGCAGCGGCGAACTGCGTGCGGGAAATGAGCGGCGGCCTGGCCGTGGTGCGTAACGGAGAGGTGCTGGCGGCTATGGCTCTGCCGATCGGCGGCCTGATGGGAGAGAAGAGCGCGGCGGAGATGGCGCGGCAGAACGCGGAAGTCCGTGAAGCGGCAGCGGTGCTCGGTCATGCCGACGGGATCGACCCGTTCATGAATCTTGCGTTCGTCAGCCTGCCGGTGATCCCGGATATAAAAATGACAACGTTCGGACTTGTGAACGTGACGGAACAGAAACTGATCCCACTGTTCGTCTGACGGACGGAAACCGGAAAAAGAACAGAACAAACGGCCTCGGAAGCGATTTCCGGGGCTTTTTGTTTTGCAATCTGCGGCGGGGCAGGAGTGAAAGCTTCGTCATCTCCCGCAGGCGTCGTATATGCGAAAAAAACTTCCTTTTTCGCCGGGATTTACTTGACAGAAACGGCCTTGCGGGCTATAATTATTATGTATAGTAATATGCGATAACTATATAGTCGAATGATAATCAATCGTATTCTAGACTTATGTGAGGAGACGGAGTATGAAAAAACATATCTGTGCAGTGCTGGCGATTCTTCTTGTGCTGCAGCTTATGCTGGTGCCGGCGATGGCCGGAGACACGACGCCCGATGTAGTGTTTGAATTGGGCAGCGTCTCGGTTGAGGCGGGAGAATATGCGAACATAACGATTGTTATGGGAAATAACAGCGGTGTCAACAGAATCGGCTTGGCTGGGCTGACGTATGACGATACGGCGTTGACGTTTGTTGGATTTACAGATCCCGGCACTGTGGTGACAACTTCCATGCTGAATGTGGCAGGGATTGATGAAAGTAAGCAGACTATTGCTTGTGCCTATTTCCCGACCTCGATGATCAGCGGTTCTGTTTGTACGATCAAATTCCTGGTGGACGAGGACGCGCCGTGCGGTGAATATTTGGTCAATTTTACGGATCCTATGGCATCAATGACAGTAGCATCGGGGAGCATAAATACTGAGGTGTATGTTTCTTCGGCTGTTACGGCCGGCACGGTAACGGTTTCCGGCGTTCACACGTGGGGCGAATGGACTGAGAAAGACGACGAATATCATACCCGCTCCTGCGCATGCGGCGAGACTCAGACTGAAGAACATGACTGGGGCACGGGCGTCGTAACGACTCCGGCAACGCATCTTGCATACGGCGTCAGGACGTACACCTGCGCAGATTGCGCCGCGACGAAGACGGAACAGATCGCGAAACTCACGACTCACACGTGGGGCGACTGGACGAAGAAAGATGACGATTATCATACCCGTTCCTGCGCATGCGGCGAGACTCAGACTGAAGAACATGACTGGGGCACGGGCGTCGTAACGACTCCGGCAACGCAT
>JAZUKT010000296.1:0-6370 GCA_045643445.1 Eubacteriales bacterium | reverse complement strand
CGCACAAATCCGGGGTGGCCAATACAAAATCTAAAACCGGCAGAAAATCTCTCTGCCAAGAATAGCCGGCATCCAAACACTCCTTCATGTCGGCAACACACAATGCTTTGGCTTGCGGAATCCATTTATCAATATACAGTTTCCATTTTTCAAAGCTGAAATGGCCGCTTTCAAAAACGGCCGGAATATCAGCATAAGTATTAATAATATGCACTATACTTGACCTCTACAAATTCGGATTTGTCCGCATCTTTATGGAGCATCGGATTTTGCCGCGCCGCAACCTGCGCCGATGGGTTTTCTCCATTCCGACAAGTATGCCGTCTCCCGTTACCGATTCAGCAGATCGGCGATCAGGATCTGTCCGAGCGTCGTCGCCGTGTCTCCGTCTTCGTCTTTCGCCTCGATCAGACGATTATCCGGCAAATAGTGCGGGATCAGCGCGGCAAACTGCTTTTTCAGCGCTTTCGGACCGCCGAGCAGGATCGTTCTCTCGCCGCAATGCTTTTGCATACTCTGTATATCGCAGGCAAGCACCGCGCCGGACAGGTACGATTTCAGCCACAGCGCCGACTTTCCGCCGCCTTTTTCGATGCTTCTGACGCGGAGCGCCGCTTCGGTCAGGCCGTTTGTCCGGCAATCTTCCGCGCCGAGCAGCAGGGCTTCCCCGTCAAATCCGTTCGGCATTTCGTCCGGGAACGAGTGGCGGAGGAGCGTATGCGCAGAGAGTGCCGCGAACAGTTCACCGCTCATCATGGAATAGAGATCCGTGATCGTACCGTTCTCGTAGAGGATCACTTTATTATGCGTACCGGGCAGGATCACGGCCACCGGTCCGTCCGTCGGATAGACCGAGCAGAGGCCGAAGCATTCCGCTTCTTCGCCGCGCATCATATTGCCGCCGACTGCAGCCTGTTTGAGTCCAGGCGTAAACACGAACGGGATCGAACAGATCTCTTCAAGCACGACCGTTTTGGCCGCTTTGGCAAGGTCGGCTGCACCCGCCGGCAGAACGGAATGCGGCAGGCAATAGAGCCCGAGCTCCGACGTGAGCATCCCGGCCGCCATGATGAAGCGGATATCGCTCTCCGTCAGGCCGTTGCGGCTCAGAAGCCCGCCGATCATCTCACGGCACGCTCTTTTCAGTTCGGTATTGTCTTTGTTCGACGAGCCGATATCCGTTTTTTCGGTATCGGTAATCACGCCGTCGATCACAAGTCTGACACGCGTATTGGTCGTGCCGCCGTCGATACAGAGAATCTTCATCGGATCGCCTCAACGTACCGCTTCGCCTCGCGGGTCACCTCATCGAAGCGGTTCTGATCAATCCACGCGCGATTGACAACGCCGCCCGCAATGCCGATCCCGCTCGCGCCGGCTTCCATATAGGATCGTGCCGTTTCCGGGGTCACGCCGCCGACTGCCATCAGCGGGATCTGCGGCATCGGCGCTTTCACGGCCTTGAAATAGGAAGGTCCGAAGACCGACGCCGGGAACACCTTGACGAAATCCGCGCCGAACGAATAGGCTGCGGCGATCTCGCTCGGTGTAAGCGCGCCCGGCATGGAGACAAGACCGAGTTCCTTCGTGGTCTCGATCACCGCCCGGTCGTAGTTCGGCGAGATCATATAAGAGGCGCCGGCAGCCGCGACGGATCGTGCCTGATCGGGCGTCATGACCGTGCCTGCCCCGACACAGATTCTGCCGTCAAAGGCGTTTCGGATGCGTTCGATGGCGTGCGTCGTGTCGCTGATCTCTCCCTGCTGATCGACCGTGACTTCGATGCAGCGTATGCCGCCCGCATAGATCGCGTCGACCAAATCGAGCAGCTTATCCGACGGGATCCTTCTGAGTATTGCTACGATTTTATTATCTGAAATGAACTGTTTCGTATCCATAATCAATTCTCTTGTGCCTGTTCAGGCAATATCAGGATTAAAAGAGCCCTTCGTGTGAAGGACTCTCTTGTTCTCATTTTTTAAGGGCGATGGCGGCCTTCGCTTTTTCCGCGATGGAAGCGGCGTCGAGGTGATAATAGGAAACGAGTTCCTTCGCCGGACCGGAGCGGCCGAATTCATCGTTGATACCAACGCGGAGAACCGGCGTCGGGCACTTTTCGCTGAGGCATTCGCACACAGCAGCGCCGAGACCGCCGATGACGGTATGCTCTTCGCAGGTGACGACTGCGCCGCACTTTTCGGCTTCCGCTACGACGAGCGCTTCGTCAAGCGGCTTGATGGTGGAAATGTTGATAACCGATGCGCTGATGCCGTCCGCTGCGAGCAGTTCGCGTGCCTCAAGCGCCTGTTCCACTTCGATGCCGGTGGCGATCAGGGCGACGTCCGTACCGTCTGCCATCTTCACGCCCTTGCCGATCTCGAACTTATAGTTTTCGTCGAAGAGCACCGATACGGCCATTCTGCCGAAGCGGAGGTAAACGGGGCCTTCGTATTCGATCGCTGCCTTAACGGCCAGTCTGGTCTCCACCGCGTCGGCGGGATTCAGAATGACCATGCCGGGGATCGTGCGCATGAGGGCGATGTCCTCGTTGCACTGGTGCGTCGCGCCGTCTTCACCGACGGTGATGCCCGCGTGCGTAGCGCCGATCTTGACGTTGTTATGCGGATAGCCGATGGAGTTGCGCACCTGCTCGAAGGAACGGCCGGCCGCAAACATGGCGAAGGATGAAGCAAACGGGATCTTGCCGCAGAGCGACATACCGGTTGCCACGCAGATCATGTTATTTTCCGCGATACCGCAGTCAAAGTGACGTTCCGGGAATGCTTTCTTGAACGTGCCGGTCTTGGTGGCGGCAGCAAGGTCCGCGTCCAGAACGACGAGATTATCATAGATTGCGCCGAATTCCGCGAGCGCCTTACCGTATGCCTCGCGTGTTGCGATTTTATCTGCCATTTTGTTGATTCCTTTCAATAAAAGGTTGATTTCTTATTTATTTATGACCGAGGATTTCCTGCTTGACCGGCGAACTGCGTGCCGCCAGATCGGGATATCGGTGTTCGAGCGCCGCCAGCGAGATTTCGATGTCTTCTTCGGCTTCTTCGGCGGTGTTCGTGCCGCAGGTGATCATATCGCAGTCCCGGATGACGTTCCAGTTGAAGTTCAGTCCGACGAACGGCGTGATCCTGCCGGCCGCAAACGGTTTAATCGTCATGACGGGATGCTTCGCGTTTCGGATGATGCGCGCCACCGATTCGACTTCCACCTGCATCAGAAATCCGACGCAGTTGAAAATCTGAATGTACGTCTCGACGTCGTAGTCGTTCTCATCCGTGTAGACGACCACTTCCGGCATATGCGCGGACAGTCCCGGCTTCATGCCTGCTTCCCGGATCATCGTAAGATAATCGGGCAGGCGGTTGATCGTGTGCGTCTGCTTACAGATGAGTTTTTCGACGCTCGTATGGTGGATCAGGCAGAAGTCCGAGCCGATCGCCGCCGAGTCGCGGATGATTTCTTCAGAACCTGCTCTGCCCTCCCGGCTGTCTTCGGTGTTGAGACCGGGCGTGTCGATGAGGATCATCTTCTGACCGAGTTTGTCTTCGGTATAGTGAATCCCGTCAACGAGATGCGGCATATTCGAGAGCGGTCCCATGATCGCGTCAATGCCATGCGACATGAAGGTCGAGAGGACCGGGTAAAAGTCTTCCGCCTTCGTGTACTTTTCACGGATGGCGTGATCGCAGGCGGCGCCTCTGTGGCTGAACCCGAGGAGCCAGTTCGTGCCGATGATCATGCGGGGGAGAGAGATGCCGGCAACGGTCGTTCGCGGAAAGAAGCCTGCCATACGGTCGCTCTCCTTTCCCGTCAGTCTCTTTCGCCGAGATCCTTCATCGCGATCTCATACTGCTCGTCGTTCGGAGCGGCGCCGTGCCAGGACACCTGATTTTCCATGAAGGAAACGCCCTTGCCCTTCGTCGAGTGGGAGATGATCACGGTCGGCTTATCGGTGCAGGCACGCGCGGCCTTGTAGGCGGCTTCGATGGAATCGAAATCATGCGCGCAGCATTCGACGACGTTCCAGCCGAACGCCTTGAACTTTTCGGGATACGGTGCGGGATTCATGACTTCTGCGATCGGGCCGTCGATCTGGAGGCCGTTGAAGTCGATGAGCCAGCAGAGGTTCGAGAGTTTATAGTGACCGGCGAACATGGCGGCTTCCCACACCTGACCTTCTTCGGTCTCGCCGTCGCCGAGGATCGCGTAAATGCGGACGGACGTGCCGTCGATCTTGTTGGCGAGCGCCATGCCGCAGGAGGTGGAAGCGCCCTGTCCGAGCGAGCCGGAGGTCATATCCACGCCGGGCGTGTGCTTCATATCGGGATGTCCCTGGAGGTAGCTGTCCGTCTTGCGGAAGGTCTTCAGATCCTCGACCGGGAAGTAACCCTTCTGTGCGAGTGCGGAATAGAGACCGGGCGCGCAGTGTCCCTTCGAGAGGACGAGACGGTCGCGGCCTGCCCACTGCGGATTCTTCGGATCCACGTTCATTTCTTCAAAATACAGATAGGCAAGTACGTCTGCGATCGAGAGGCTTCCGCCCGGATGACCGCTTTTCGCAGAATGAACTGCATCAATGATGCCGACACGGATTTTCCGTGCGATTTCGGCAAGTTCGGTTTTTCTTTGGTTTTCCATATAGATACCTAACCTTTCCCTTTTCAGTCAGTACGTCTATTATAAACTACTTAAAAGAAAATGTCAATCATTCCGTCAAAAAACGGAAAAATATCGGAAGTTTCGGCGCATGAAAAAAGCACGGAAGATTCCCGTCTCCCGTGCTGATTTTCTTATTCGCCGAGCGGTTCGATGCCGTAGCCGTCCACGGCGACCGGCGTGTACTCGATGCCCGAGCGGAGGCCGACTTTGTTGAGTTCATACGTTCCTTCAACGAAGATGCGGTTCGGGTCTTCGTTATAGAGGTAATCGCCGATCTCGGAGTATTCCGTGACGACGTCTTCTACCCGGTATTTCCACTTGTCCCAGCCGCCGCAGAAGATGTTGTTCTTCACGACGGAGTAAGCCGGATTGATCGGGAAATCGGGGTCGTCCGGGTTGTCGTCACCGCTCAGATTCATTTTTGCGAGAAGCGGGTATCTTTCCGTCCAAAGCTCGTTCTGATACGGAATATCCTTCATCGTCGACCAGATGCCCGTTGTCTTGTCCCGGAATCTTCCCTCTTCAAGATACCCGGTGCGCATTCTTGCGTCGTAGTAGAGATAGCGGCCGGTGCCGGTCGTGTCGATGACAACGTTATTGACGCAGGTGATCATGCGTCCGCCGCCGAAGTTGAAAGCGTACCCGAGGCAGTCGATGATGAGATTGTCGCGGATCGTCCAGCCGGAGCACATATCGTCAAGATGGAACGCCTTCGGCTCACAGGGAGCGGCGCCGATTCGTTCGATTTTGTTGTTGCGAATGACGGAGCCGACCGCATACCACTGACCGCCCATGTAGATGGCTCCGGCATCGGTCGCTTCCAGCACCACGTCATGGATGTAGTTCCATTCGATCAGGTTTTCGGGGCCGTATGCCGTAACGGCCATGTGCGGCGAACAGGCGATTTCGTTGTGCCGTGCCGTGATTCCGACACCGTTTATCGTAATGGCAGGCTGATAGGTATGCTGCACTTCTTCAAAGTGGTGGATATAGTTGTTTTCAATGACGCTTTCGCTGTGCGTCAGCGTCTCGTAGTCGCCGCCGTTCATTTCGACGCCGCCGCATCCCATGTGCTTGATCTCATTGCGCGAAACGAGGTTGTGACAGCCGACCATTTTGATGGCGTTGCCGTCGCAGTTGTGGATGAGGCAGTTTTGAACGGTATTGCAGTCGCCGGTCAGCGTGAGAACGGTATCGGAGGAGCCTTCAAACGTAATGCCGTCGAACGTCGTGTAACTGATCTCGCCCTCGAGCATCTTCTCACGTGCGCCGACCACGTTGATGACGCCGTCCGTCGTTTCGTCTGCCGGGATCGCGTAGATCTTCAGATTCTCGCGGTCGATCCAGTATTCGCCGGGCACGTCAAGCTCTTCGGGAATATTGAAGAAGTAGGTCTCGCCGCCCTCTTCCTTATAGCCGAACATGGAGTTGAAGAGCATCGTGACGGTGCCCTCTTCTTTATCAACAGCCTTGAGCGGCGTGGCCATTTCCGCCCAGTTGAACTGGAAGCAGCCGAATGCCCATGCGTCCGTGAGATCCTGCCATGACGCCGCGTGCTCGATGACTTCGGGCTCATAATAGACCGTACCGCCCGGTGCGCCGACGCCGAGCGTATTGTTTCCCTTCAGGATATATTCGGATGACTCCGGCGTTCTGCCCGTCGTGAGGGCGTAGCCCTCGTTCGGGTAACGGGCAA
>JAZUKT010000295.1:0-5650 GCA_045643445.1 Eubacteriales bacterium | reverse complement strand
GAAGGTCGGCCGGTCGCGGAACACGTGAACTTCATCCTGCCGGAGGGCGGCTACCTCTGCGTGGTCGGCGGCAACGGCACGGGCAAAAGTACGCTGATGAAAGCCATCATCGGTGCGGTGAAACCGGCGGGCGGTACGATGACGATCGCCGAGCGGATCCGCCGGACGGTCATCGGCTATCTGCCGCAGCAGTCGGAGAGCCAGCGGGATTTTCCGGCGACGGTGAACGAAGTCGTGCTTTCCGGCTGCGTCCGGCGCGACCGGTTCGGGCTGATCTGGAAAAAAGAATCGAAAGAGCGGGCGGCCGAGGCGATGGCGCTGCTCGGAGTCGCGGATCTCGGCGCGAAATCGTTCGGGGAACTCTCGGGCGGTCAGCGTCAGCGGGTGCTTTTGGCGCGGGCGTTCTGCGCGTCGTCGGAACTGCTCCTGCTTGACGAGCCGGTCACGGGACTGGATCCCGACGCGGCGCATGGAATGTACGAGGCGATCCGGCTGATCAACGGACGCGGCTGCGCGATCCTCATGGTCACGCACGACGTCACCTGCGCGCTGCACGAGGCGGATCACGTCCTCAGTATGTGCCGCGGTCATTCGTTCTACGGTACGGTGGATGAATATCTCGCGCACGAGGCGAAGGATGAAGCGGAGGACGAAAAACTGCATCATCACGGTCACGGTCATCACGAACACGACGGCGGATGCGGCTGTCACGAACACGGTCACGATCATCACGACGGGGAGGCGAACGTATGAGCATCGCGGATATTCTCGGTTCCGAATTTCTTCTGCGCGTCGTCGTCCGGGCGCTCATCGTCGGCACGCTCGTGTCGCTCTGCGCATCCGTGCTCGGCGTGAGTCTCGTGCTGAAGCGGCATTCCATGATCGGCGACGGCCTTTCCCACGTCGGGTATTTCGGCCTGGCGCTCGCGGCGTGTGCCGGTGTCAGTCAGACCTATTCGATGGAGATCTCCGTCCCGGTCGTCATTCTTGCGGCGGTGCTGATCTTCCGCCTCTCCCGGAACGAGGGCAAACTGAACGGCGACGCAGCCTGTGCGGTGGTTTCGACCGGCGCGGTGGCCATCGGTACGCTGCTCTATAACGTGACGGGCGGCCGATCCGGCGATATTTGCAGTTCGCTGTTCGGCTCGGCGTCCGTCGTGACGATCTCCGATAAGGATATGATCCTCTCGGTGATCCTCTCCGCCGCGGTGCTCGTCTGGTTCCTCATCTGCCGGAAGACGATCTTCGCCGTATCCTTCGACGAGACGTTCGCCGGAGCGGCAGGTGTGAAAACAGAGCGGCTCGGGCTGATCCTTGCCATTCTGACGGGCGTCACGATCGTCGTCGGCATGAAGATGATGGGCTCGATCATGATTTCCGCCCTCATTATTTTCCCATCTCTCACCGCCATGCGGCTGACGAAGAATTTCCGTGTCACGGTGATTTTGTCGGCGATCCTCTCGGTCGTCTGCTTCATCGTCGGATTCCTCCTTGCCTGCCTCTTTTCGCTCCAGACCGGCGCGGCGGTGGTGGCGGTGGAACTTGCCGTCTTCCTTGTCGCCTGCGTCGTCGGAAAACTGGCGCATTAAGCCGAATCACAACAGAAAAACGGGCTCCTGCCATCGTGCAAAAGCCCGTTTGTTTTTTTATTCGGATCAGAACTGATCGAGCGAGTAGAAACCGTGGTTCTTGTCGCAGTCGGGACGGTGTGTCCACATACCGCGGGTGAAATCGGGTACTTCGACCGGTGCGCCGCCCTTCGCGATCGAGGCTTCGGACAGCGGAGAAACGGCCATCCATGCCGCGGTGTCGTAGGTGTCGATCGGCGGAACTTCGCCGTCTGCGAGGGAGGTGAAGTAGGAGTCGAACACGAGCCAGTCCATACCGCCGTGGCCGCCCTTGACGCCTTCTTCTTCGAACTTGCGCCAGACGGGATGTTCCCACTGCTTACGGTATTTTTCAATGTTGCCGTAGAAGCTGTGGTTGTTTTCGTTTTCGCTGCCGTCATCGAGGAAGAGACCGTCGCAGTTTTCGGCGTAGAAGCCGTTCGTGCCGCGTACGGTGAAAAGACGGGAATAGTAGTGCGGCAGAGACGTGTCGAGCGTCAGCGTGATCAGCTCGCCGCCTGCGCATGTAATGTTCGTCTTCACGACGTCACCCTGCTTGAAGCGATAGGTCTTGAAAGCGGGATTGACTTCTTCATGCTTTTCGGCGTAGTCGTTCAGACCGAACGAGCCGGAAGCCATCGAGGAGAGGGAGAGCATCCGGTTGCCGCGATTGATGTTGAGGATCTTGGCGATCGGACCGACCTCGTGCGTCGGGTAATTTTCGCAGTTGCGGTTCTGGTAATTGCGGAGACGGTAGTGCCGGTTTTCTTCGCCGAGCAGTACTTCTCTGCGCAGATCGTGCTGATAGCCGCCTTCGCAGGAAACGACGCGGCCGAGGAGTCCCTGACGGACCATGTTGAGCACCATCATCTCATCGCGGTTGTAGCAGCAGTTTTCAAGCATCATGCAGTGAATGCCGGTGCGTTCGTAGGTGCGGACGAGATCCCAGCAGTCGTCGATCGAGTAAGCGCCGCCCACTTCGATAGCGACCTGCTTGCCGCAGTTCATCGCGTAGAGCGCAGCGGGAATGTGATTTTCCCACGCGGAGAAGACGAAGACCACGTCAACGTCGGGCCGTTCGATGAGCGCACGGTAATCATGCGTATGCGCTACGTCCCAGTTTCTCTTGGTTTTACAGGTTTCGACTGCCTTGAGACAACGGTCTTCATATACGTCGCAGACAGCGGTAACGACAACGTCGTCGCGTTCGGTAAGAATGTCGGTCAAATGCCACGTGCCGCGTTTGCCGAGGCCGATAACGCCGACTCTGAATTCAGCCATGATGCACCTCAATCGTAATCATTAGTAAAATCGGTCTGAAACAAAAGACCGCTTCATAAATTATATCATATTGGCGTGGGTTGTCAAGCACCTTTTGCGAGAAAAACGTCATTTTTTCGTCCGGCGGGACAGACGGGGACAAAAACGGCGGGGAAAGCGTGCGAAACGGCGGAGAAATCTCCCAAAGCCTCTTGAGTTTTCCGGCGGATTATGATAAAATAGAAGGGGATCGGTGCGACCGTGAACGGATCACGACTGCGGCGCCGATGTCTAAAGGAGTAAAAAATGCCTCAAACCAAGAAAAAATCAACTGCAAAAACAACCCAAACGAAAAAAACGGCCACCCGTTCTTCCGCACCGAAGAAGACGGCTGTCCGTTCTCATAAAACCGCACCGGCGATTGAAGAGACTCCGTGGTACTATCTGATCCCGGTGCTGCTCGTCGTGGCGGCGATCATTCTTGCCCTTTGCGTGATCATCGGCGGCGGCGATCTGGGTGAGCCCGTGCAGAATTTCCTGACCGGCGTGCTGGCGGGAGCCGCTTATGCGCTGCCCGTTCTCCTGCTGCTTCGCGTCGTTTTCTGGAGACGCGACGTGAAGGAAGACCGAGTCGCTGTTCGTTTTGTCTGTACGCTCGCCGTGCTCGTGCTCGTCACGACGATCCTTCATATTCTCGGCGGCGACCCGGATACGTGGAAGCTGTCCGAGCATTACGCGGACGGCAAGAAACTCATCGGCGGCGGCGTGGTCGGCGGTCTGTTCGGCAAGATCATTCTCTGGATCGTCGGACTGCTTGGCACCGGCAAAACGGTGGCGCTGATCATTCTGTTCCCGACACTGCTCATCGCGGCGCTGTATGCGTGCGGCGTTACGCTCAAGGGCGCGGCCATCTGGATCGTTTATCAGATCCGCTATTCCGGCGAGCGGCGCGAAGAAAAGCGCATGATCCGTGAAGAGAGAAGACGGAACGCAGGCCCGACGCGCGAAGAGATCAAGGAAGAAGAATATCTCACCTATCTGCGTGAGCGGAAACAGAAGGAACGCGAAGAACGCGCCGCAAGGGATGCCAAGCGGGCGGAAGAAAAAGAAACCGTCCTGAAGGCCGCGGAATCCGCTGAACCGTCCGTGTACCGCGTCAAGCGCCGCCGCTCGAAGATTTCGATCGACGGAGAAGCGGAACGGACGGAAAATAAGGGAAAGATCGACTTCGACGCGGGAGACGACGTGCAGACGACGCACCCGGACGAGCCCGCAAAGCCGGAGCAGATGCCGATCCCGGAGGACGAATCGGTCGTTGACGAAAAGATCTACGACGAAGTGATGCGCCGCACGCGGGAACGGATCGAAAAGAACGCGCAGGCCGCGGAAGCGGAAACGACGGATCCCGCTGTTTCTCCCGCAGCCGAACCGACGGCGGCAGACGCTTCCGATGAAACGGACAGCACGAATCTCGCACTGGACGGCGAAAAAACGGGCATTTCCGACATTTTCGTCAATCCCGAGGACGCCGAGCTGCTCGACAGACTGTCCGAAGCCTACCGCAATCCGATGGACGTGAAGCGTGAATCGGTCGCGTCGGATCTGCCGGTGACGGAGGTACAGCAGAAGCCGCCCGTGAAAGCGAAGCCTGCGGTGTACAGTTATCCGCCGCTCGATCTGCTGACGGCGGGCGAGCCTCACGCGGACGACGATATCCGGGAGGAACTCGAAGAAAACGCCGTGAAGCTGGTGGATACGCTCCGCTCCTTCAAGGTCAGCACCAAAATCGAAAATATCTCGCGCGGTCCGACGATCACGCGGTATGAATTGAAGCCGGAACCCGGCACGAAGGTACGCTCGATCACGAACCTCGTCGATGATATCGCCCTGAATCTGGCGACGACGGGCGTGCGGATCGAAGCGCCGATCCCGGGCAAATCCGCCGTCGGTATCGAGGTACCGAACAAAACGCGGAACACCGTGCATCTGCGCAGCCTGATCGAGACGGACGGTTTTGTGCGGGCGAAGAGCAAACTGACGGTCTGCCTCGGGGAAGACGTCGCCGGGGAAGCTGTGTACTTCGATATCGCCAAAATGCCGCATCTCTTGATCGCGGGTGCGACCGGCGCCGGTAAATCCGTCTGCATCAACTCCGTCATCACGAGCCTGCTCTATAAGGCCTCGCCGGAGGAAGTCAAACTGATCCTGATCGACCCGAAGAAGGTCGAACTCAGCATCTACAACGGGATCCCGCATCTGCTCGTTCCCGTCGTCAGTGAACCGAAGAAGGCGGCCGGATCGCTCTCGTGGGCGGTCGGCGAAATGGAGCGGCGGTACGAACTGCTTGAAAACGTCGGCGTCCGCGACATCCGTGCCTTCAACGAGATCACGAAGGACGACCCGGATTACGAATATATGCCGCGCATCGTCATCGTGATCGACGAGCTTGCCGATCTGATGATGACCGCGCCCGACGACGTGGAAGACTCCATCTGCCGGATCGCCCAGAAGGCGCGTGCCGCCGGTATGCACCTCGTGATCGGTACGCAGCGTCCGTCGGTTGACGTTATCACGGGTCTGATCAAGGCGAACATCCCGTCGCGTATCGCATTCCCCACTTCCTCGCAGATCGACTCCCGCACGATCATCGACATCGGCAGCGCCGCGACCCTGATCGGCATGGGCGATATGCTCTTTGCCCGGGTCGGCGCCTTGAAACCGATCCGCGTGCAGGGCGCGTTCGTGTCCGAGACGGATGTGGAAGAGGTCGTTTCCTATATCCG
>JAZUKT010000294.1:0-3729 GCA_045643445.1 Eubacteriales bacterium | reverse complement strand
CGTCAACGTGCATCCCGCCAAGCTGGAGGTCAAATTCGCCAACGAAAAACTGATCTTCGACGCGGTCTACTACGCCGTGCTCTCCGCGCTGGAAGCCGCCGTCCGCCGACCGGAACTCCGCCTCTCCGCCGAGTCCGCGAAAGAGGACGCGCCGCCGAAACCGAATGCACGCCCGACAGGCCCGAATCCGGCCTCCGCCTTTGCGCCGCTCGATCAGCGCACGCCGCGGAGCAGTCAGATGCGGATCGTGGACACGCCGTCCGCTCCTGTCACGCCGGCACGCGCTAATCCCGCGCCGATGAAGCTGAAACCGGCTGAACCGATCCCGATGACGCCGCCGGAACCGTCCGATAGCACGACGCCGCATCCGACGGAGCCGCCGATGACGCATCCCGCACCCGCGCGGCCGACGCATCCGTCGAGCGACCCGTACGCCGTCTATGACAGCGAGATCACCCCGGCGGATATTCCCGATTACGTCATCCTCGGCGAGGCGTTCAACACCTACGTCATCGTCCAGCTCTGCGACCGTCTTCTGATGGTGGACAAGCACGCCGCCCACGAGCGCATCCTCTTCGACGAACTCTGCCGGAAGATGCGCCGCCGTCTGCGCGATCCCGCCGGAAGCCCCGGACAGCTGCTGATGGCGCCGCTCACCGTCGATCTGCTTGCCGCAGAGGCCGAAGCAGTCGAAGAATACGCCGACAACGTCCGCGCGATCGGCTTTGAATTCACCTTTGAAAAAACCGGCGTCTCCACCGCGAAGGCGCTGATCACACAGATCCCCGAAACGCTCGAGCAGTCCGAGGCCGCGGAGCTCTTCCACGTGCTCGCCGACCGTCTGTCCGATGCGTCCGGCACGGTCGAATCCACCGTCGAGGGCTTCTTTGAATCCCGTCTCTGGCAGGCCTCCTGCAAAGCGGCGATCAAAGGCGGCCGACTCTACGACGTCGCGCACCTCAAGTGGATCTGCGACCGACTGCTCCAGCATCCCGACGAGAACAACGCCGTCATCCGCACCTGCCCGCACGGCCGTCCCGTCGCCTTTGAAATCAAAAAATCCTCGATCGACCGCCAGTTCGCACGGCTCGGCTGAATCGAATCGACAATACAGAATCGGAGTAACCTATGTTTATCCTTGACAAAACCGACGAACACAGCAAAGCACGCCGCGGCCGCCTCATCACCCCGCACGGCGTCATCGAAACACCCGTCTTCATGAACGTTGCCACCTGCGGCGCGATCAAGGGCGGCGTCTCTGCCTATGACCTCCGCGACGTCCGCTGCCAGGTCATGCTCTCGAACACTTATCACCTGCACATCCGTCCGGGCGACGGGCTCGTGCGCGAACTCGGCGGTCTGCAGCGTTTCACCGGCTGGGACGGCCCGACGCTGACCGACTCCGGCGGATTCCAGGTCTTCTCTCTCGCCAAACTGCGCAAGATCAAGGAAGAGGGCGTGACGTTCTCCTCCCACATCGACGGCAAGCGCATCTTCATGGGTCCCGAAGAAAGTATGCGGATCCAGTCGCACCTCGGCTCCACCATTGCGATGGCATTTGACGAGTGCGTCGCCAATCCCGCCGAATACAACTACGTAAAACGCTCCTGCGACCGCACGACGCGCTGGCTTCTCCGCTGCAAACGGGAACTGACCCGGCTGAATCAGCTTGAGACGACGGTCAACCCCGGTCAGATGCTGTTCGGCATCAACCAGGGCAGCACCTACGAGGATCTCCGCATCCGTCACATGGAGCAGATCCGCGAGCTTGACCTGCCAGGCTACGCGATCGGCGGACTGGCCGTCGGCGAGGAAACCGAGGAAATGTACCGCATCATCGAAGCCGTGGAGCCATATATGCCCACCGACAAGCCGCGGTATCTGATGGGCGTCGGCACACCGGTCAACATTCTCGAGGGCGTACACCGCGGCGTCGATTTCTTCGACTGCGTCATGCCGTCGAGAAACGCCCGCCACGGCAATCTCTTCACCTGGCACGGCAAGATGAATCTGCTCAACGAAAAATACCTGAACGACGACCGCCCGATCGACGAGAACTGCGGCTGCCCGGCCTGCCGGAATCACTCCCGCGCGTACATCCGCCATCTCATCAAGGCGAAGGAAATGCTCGGTATGCGGCTGGCCGTTCTGCACAATCTCTACTTCTACAACGACCTGACCGCGAAGATCCGCGAAACGCTCGATAACGGCACGTTCGAGAGCTTCTATCAGAAGTACCGCGTCGTACTCGGCGACCGCAATCCCGACTGATGATGACCGTACTCGATAATCACGCGCACGATCCCGCGTACAGCCTCGCGGCGGAGGAACGGATGCTCACCGCGCTGACGGAGGGCGACTGGCTCATGCTCTGGATCAATGAGCCGTCCGTGATCCTCGGGAAATTCCAGAATCCCGTCGAAGAGGTCTCGCTGATCCGATGCGCGGAGGCGGGCGTCCCGCTCTACCGTCGGAACAGCGGCGGCGGCACCGTCTATCACGATCCCGGCAATCTCAATTACACGATCCTGACCGACGCGGGAGACTCGCCCGATTACGAGCGGTTCCTCTCCCCCGTCGTTTCGTTTCTGCGCTCGCTCGGCGTTCCGGCCGAAATCGACGGCAGCGCCATCACGGCAGGCGGCGTCAAGATCAGCGGTAACGCGCAGTCTACCTCCCGCGGCCGGACGCTTCATCACGGAACGCTCCTTTTTGACGCCGATCTCACGGTGCTGAACCGTCTCACCGGCCATCGCCGCGAAAAAGTCACGTCGCGCTCCGTCAAAAGCCAGCCCTCTCCCGTCGGGAATATCCGCCCGATGCTTGACGGCGACATGACAACGGACGAATTTGCCCGCCGTCTGACGGATGCGCTCGCGCCGAATGCCGCACACCGCGCCTTCACCGAAGCGGAGGATGCGTGGATCCGCGAAACAGCAGCGAAAAAATACCGCTCGTGGGACTGGACGTTCGGTCGCTCGCCCGCCTGCACCGTCGAAGCGGACGGCATGACGGTCGAGATCCGGGGCGGCGTTGTCTGCGGCGGTAATGTGCCCGCTCTCCTCGGCTGCCGCTTCATGCCGGACGAGGTGCGCGCGCTGATTGGCGAGGCCGCTGAACGGTCGTTATTTGACTGAGGCTCTGTCGGCAGAATGAGCAGACGGGCAACTCAGAATTTGCGAGGGAAAAATTTGATAGAAACCAATCGTTTGAAACTCTATGCTGCCTCCAAAGAGCAGATGGAAACGTTCATCGCGGCGCAGTCCGATGACATTTTGAAAGCCGCATACACGGAAATGCTGGACGGCTGCCTGTCACATCCGGATCAATGGGATTGGTATGCGATCTGGATGATCGAACGGAAAGACGGCACGCACGTCGGCGAGCTCTGTTTCAAAGGGCTTTCCGACGAAGGAGCCGCCGAAATCGGCTATGGTATCGCGGATGACTATCAAGGCTGCGGTTACGCCACGGAAGCGGTATCCGCTCTGGTGGACTGGGCCTTGACGCAGCCCGGTGTACGGTGCATCACGGCTGAAACGGAAGAGACCAATTCAGCCTCTCAAAAAGTTCTCAAAAAGGCAGGCTTTCTGCCGACGGGAGAAACCGGCGAAGAAGGCCCGCGGTATGTTCGCAAAAAAGGCGAACGGGAGAACTTACTATGATGAATCAGAAAATAACGATCCGCCCGGAAGAACACAAGGATTACAAGGACATCGTATCGCTGAT